>CAYWHT010000399.1:0-3799 GCA_964458135.1 uncultured Saprospiraceae bacterium
GCCGTAGGCAGGGGAGAAGTGCGCCTGGAAAGCGGGTATGAGTACGAGCTGATCCGGCAGCTGATGCGGCGGGGGCACGATGTGGGTTTCACTTTTGGCAGTTACGGCGGATACCAGGCCATCATGTACGACGCGGAGAACGGCGTCTATTACGGTGCTTCCGAATCGCGCAAAGACGGGCAGGCCGCCGGTTATTAAATCTTTCGATCACTATGTTGGACATGCACACCTTAGATTTGCATTTTCGGGGCAAACCCCACACGATTGCCGCTTTCGTGCTAAAAACCAGCGAGGGGCCCGTGCTCATCGAAACGGGCCCCCACTCCACCATCCAATACCTGGAAGAGGGGCTCGCCCGCCTGGACTACCGTTTGGAGGATGTCAAGCATGTATTGCTGACCCATATCCACCTCGATCACGCCGGCGCCGCCTGGGCATTCGCCGAAAGGGGGGCTGGGGTGTACGTGCATCCGGCAGGCGCGCGTCACCTCGTTGAGCCCGAAAAACTTCTCCAATCGGCAAAAAGAATTTACCAGGACGCCATGGACCAGCTGTGGGGAACGATGAACCCCATTGCTGCGGAGGCCTTGCAACAGCCGGAAAACGGCGCCGTACTGGAGATCGGCGGCCTGCGCATCCAGGCCTGGCACACGCCCGGACACGCTGTGCACCACATCGCCTGGCAGATTGAAGACCAACTCTTCGCCGGTGACGTGGCCGGCGTCAAGATTGACGAGGGGCTGGTCGTTCCTCCCTGCCCGCCCCCCGATATCAATATCGAGGACTGGCAACGATCTATTCAGCGCATGCGCAGCCTCAACCTTTCCCGCTTGCATCTCACCCATTTCGGGGCAGTGAATGAGGTAGATCCCCATTTGGATATGCTGGAAAAAAGACTGACCGAGTGGGCGGAGTGGATCCGGCCATACTACGAGCAAGGCGCTGGTGTAGAAGAAGTAACGCCAAAATTTCAGGCCTACGTGCAGCAACAATTGACCGAGCACGGAATTGAAGGGGAGCAATTGCAGCAATACGAAAACGCCAACCCCTCCTGGATGAGCGTAGCAGGATTAATGCGGTATTGGAGAAAGAAAGCGGAGGGAAAATTAAAATAAAGAGAAGGGTGGAAACAACAAGAGGAGGCCCCAAGCGGGAGTCTCCTCTTCTTCCTTCTGCTTCGCGCATTAAGAGGCGGGAAGCAACCGTTTTCCGGTTTCGATTAGCTTTTTAACAAACATCACCTCCGGAAAAATGAAATTATCCGGTTGCTTGTCGGCTTCATTCAGTTTTTCCTCGGTATTGAATCCTTGCTGTACGGCCTCCGACTCTTCCGTCGGAAGGGAATAGAGATAAGCATAGGAAGCAATGCTAGCGATGATTAAAAAAGAGAAGAGTAGCGTTTTTAAGCTTACCTTTTTCATTGCGGTTAGCTGTTTATTGTTTCCGTACTGAAAACATCTCCCAAAAATAATCCTTTTTAGACCGGGAGGCAACTCATTTTCGACCTTCGGGCTAACTTCTTGGATCAAATGATTTACTTCAATGACGACTATTTCTCTTGGGAGGTTGCAAAGTGGCGTCTTTTTTTATGATTTTTTGGGATGGGTTCCCCTATTCGGGGCTTGGCCTATTTTTTTAGGAGATTCGTTGGGATTTTATTGGTTCGGGATATGGATGGTCATCACCTTATGCTCTCTAAGCAAAGGCCGCTCACCAACGAGGAATCGCCTCGATTAACTTACGGGTATAGGGAGATTGGGGTTGGTGGTACACTTCTTCGGCGGGTCCCATTTCCTCTATTTTGCCGTCTTTCATTACCATCAGCCGGTCGCTCATCAGTTTGACGACGGACAGATCGTGGGAGATAAAGACGTAGGTCAGCCCGTAATCTTCGCGGAGTTGTAAAAGCAGGTTGAGGACCTGGGCTTGCACCGATACGTCGAGCGCCGATACTGATTCGTCGCATACGATAAAGCGAGGATTGACCGCCAGCGCCCGGGCGATACAGACGCGCTGTAGCTGTCCGCCGGATAGCTGCCGGGGGTAGCGGTTGTAATGCTCAGCCTCCAAGCCTACCGTCCGGAGTAATTCTATTGCTTTTTCCCGGGCCATTCCGGGCTGATCGACCATCTTGTGGACGAGCAAAGGTTCCCGCACTGCTGCGCCGACGGTCATGCGCGGATTCAAAGAGCCCATGGGGTCTTGAAAGACGATTTGCATTTCCCGGCGCAGGCGGCGCATTGCTTCTTCCGACAAGTCAAAAATTGGTTGTTGCCGGTAAATGACGGATCCTCCCCTGGCGGGTATTAACCCGAGCAGGCTGCGCCCCAGGGTTGTTTTTCCACAGCCCGACTCCCCGACCAGGCCAAAAGTTTCTCCGGGATAGATGTCGAAGCTCACATCATCGACGGCCTTTACCCATTCGCGCTTCCGGCCCTGCCACCATCCGCCGGTGGCAAACCAGGTTTTGAGGTTTTTCACCCTAAGGAGGGGCTGTTGTTTCTCCAGGGAGGCTATCCGGGAGGCATAGTGTCCGGGGGGCGCCTCCAACTGGCGCAGCCGGGCTTGGGGTTCGGCCAGCGCTTCCCGGTTAAAGTCTTCCATCACGGGCAGGCGGAACAGGCGCCGGTCGAGTGGCGGGCGGCAAGCCAACAAGCCCTTGGTATAGGGATGCTGCGGGTGTCGAAAAAGGGCTTCGGCCTCTCCGGATTCCACGATTTTACCGCGATGCATAATCAGGAGCCGGTCGGCCACCCGGGCCATAACCCCCAAATCGTGCGTAATAAAAATCACCGAAGTGCCGTACTGCCGGCTCAGTTCCCGGATCAGTTCGAGAATGGTTTGTTGAACGGTAACGTCCAAAGCCGTCGTCGGCTCATCGGCAATCAGCAAGTCGGGGCGGCAAGCCATCGCGATGGCGATCATGACTCGCTGTTGTTGCCCCCCCGAAAGTTGGTGGGGATAAGCGCGGTAGATGCGCTCCGGCTCCGGCAGTCGGGTTTGTTCGAATAAGGCCAGGGCCCGCTTGCGGGCTTGACTCCAGCTCAGCCCTTCGTGTGCGTACAGCACCTCCGCGACCTGTTCGCCACAGTGGTATACCGGGTTGAGGCTATTCATCGGCTCCTGAAAGACCATGGCCAGGTGCTTTCCCCGTAGTCGCCGTAAAAAAGGAAGGGGTTGTTGTAACAGATCTTTACGATCCCGCGACTGCCGGCCAAAGCGCACCGAGCCGCCGGTAATGCGGGCGGCAGGAGGCAATAACCCCATCAGGGCCAAGGCCGTAACGGACTTTCCGGAGCCGGATTCTCCGGCGATGCCCAAAGTTTCTCCCCGCTCCAGGCTGAAGGAAATACCGTCAACCGCGAGGAGGCGTTGGTCGGTTTCGCCGCCAAATTCCACCCGGAGGTTCTGTACCTGCAATAGAGGAGCCTGCGCTTCGGTCATGCGTTGATCGGCTTAGCCGTTAGTCGGTGAGTTTGAGTTCAATGCCTTCCCGGCTGAGGTCCAGGTCCAGACGGTCGGAATTCTTGACCCATTCGAAGAAAGTGGAGCCCAGAAATTCGCCCCGCCAGCTGTCTTCGACCAATTCACGGCGCAATGCCTCGTCGGTTTTAATTTTTTTGAGGGTGGACTTGGAAAAGACCAAGCTCGGCGCCACCCCTTCCTCCTGACACTTGTACTTCATCACCAGGTAAAGCATATCGAGCAGGATCTCTTCCTTGGGATCTTCGACCTCCCCATTGGTGATTTGCCGCAATAGCTGCTTTTCCGCTTCGGTAATTTGCCGCTGGTATAATTC
>CAYWHT010000399.1:3809-4623 GCA_964458135.1 uncultured Saprospiraceae bacterium
ATAATTCCTGGAAAGTATCGCCGTAGCGCTTGGAGATTTTATCGGGGATACGGCGGTTTTCCTTTAGTGCTTCGTTGCCCGAGCGGATGCTCTTAACGATTTGATTCATCATTTTATTGGGCAGCACCATTTCTTTGGAATGGTTCTTTTCTTCGGCCAATTGCCGCCGCCAGTTGAACAACCGGATCAGGAAAACCTGCTCGCGGCGTTTGAGCGATTTGATGAGGTTACTATTGAGGGCTTCTTTATTGGGATCAAACTCGTAGGTTTCCGCCCTTTCCAGCCGGCGAAATTCCGCCCGGGCCCAGGAGGTGCGGCCGTAGTTTTCCAGTTTGCCGGAAAGCGCCCGCCACAGATCCCGCAAGTGGAGGATGTCATCGAGCGCGTAGCGTAGTTGCTTCTTGGTAAAAGGCCTGGATTCCCAGTCGGCCACCGTATAACCTTTACTCAGGTTGATATCCAATTCGTTCTCCACCAGCTTGCCGAAAGAAACCGGATACCGGTAGCCCACAAATCCGGCAGCGATCTGGGTATCGAAAACATTGGCCGGCAACGTGCCGAATTGATAATTCAGAATGCGGTAATCGTTTTCTCCGGCGTGGGTGATCTTTAGTACCGAAGGGTCTTCGATCATTTCCAGCAAGGGATCCAAGGCTACGGCAAAAGGGTCGATCAGGTAGTTGCCGCGTTCGGTGCCCACCTGCAACAAACACAGGCGCGTCACGTAGCGCTTTTCACCAATAAATTCCGTATCAAAACTCATCCAGGAAGCCCGTTCGTTGTCCCGACGAAAAGCCTCTAAACCCTGTTGGTC
>CAYWHT010000400.1:0-4621 GCA_964458135.1 uncultured Saprospiraceae bacterium
CTCGCCCATCAGGCCAAGGTCCACCCCCTCACAGCTCGGGGCCTCTTCACTGTGAAGTTGCATTTCGGGAACGGGTTGAAAGGTAAGGGTGACCGTATCCCGCTCAATACACCCATTAAGATCAACTTCTACAAAATAGGTTCCACTGGTGTCCACGGACAATTCACCGGCGGAGATACTATCTTGCCAAAGGTAGCTGGCGCCCGACCGGCTGATTTCTGCATCCAGCCTTTCGGGCCCGTCGCCACAGACCTGACGGTCGGGACCCAGGTCAAATTGAGGGTTAGGTCTAAATTGCAGGTCGACGGATTTGGATAGGGAGCAACCGGATCGCTCTACGGTGACGGTGTACGTTCCGTTCCTATCCGTTGTAAAGGTCGGTTGAGTGCTGCCGTCCTGCCAGGTATAGGAAACATCCGTTTGGGTGGCCGTGGCGTCGATTGTAAAGGGGGTATTTCCACAGATGGTAGTGTCGGGGCCGAGATCAAATTCTGGGAAAGCTACAAATTCCAGATTTACCGTATCGCTTTGGATGCAGCCGTTTAAGTCCACTTCCACGAAATACTGGCCGGTGGAGTCTGCCGCCAGGGTCGGAGCCGTGCTGCCGTCCTGCCAAAGATAGGCGGCGCCGGGGTTTCCGGCATCGAGCACTTCCGTTTCGTCTTCGCAGAAAGAGCGGTCGGGACCGAGGTCAAGCAGGGGGAAAGGATTGACGGTTACCACGGTAGTTGCATTCACGCTGCAGCCATTGAGGGTGGCGGTCACCCGGTAGACCGCCGCGGAGTCGACCGTGATCCGGTCGGTGGTCGCGCCGTTGCTCCAGAGGTAAGCTTCGGCGTCGCTGCTGTTAGCAATCAATTCGGTGGTATTGCCCTCGCAAATGTCGACGGAATCTGGTGCGGATAATTGCGGCAGCGGATTGAACTGCACTTCAATGGAATCGGCTTCAAGACAACCGTTGCGGCGCACCTCCACGCGGTAAGCGCCGGCGCTGTCAACGACAAAGGTGGAGTCTGCGCTGCCATCCTGCCATTCGTAGGTCGCTCCGGGTGTGGAGGCATTTAGGGTCAGAATCTGTCCTTCGCAGAGTGTAGTGTCTGCCGGTCCCAGATCCAGGTCGATGGGCTCAAAATAATCAACTTGAATGCTGTCGCTCCGGAAACAGTCGCCGTTGGTGTACTCCAGCGCGTAGAGCCCCGCTTGGTCGACCAGGAAAGTTGTATCGGTGGAATTATCCTGCCATTCGTAGCTGACGATTTCGGGGTCGAAGGCGTCGAGGAGCAAGGTTTCACCGGGGCAGAGGCTGGTATCCGCTCCGAGATCAATTTCGGGGCCGTCGTTAAATATTACTTCAATGGAGTCGATAGAAGTACAGCCGTCTACCGTAACTTCCACCGTATAGACGCCCGCCTGGGACACGAGGAAAACGGGATTGGTGGAGTTGTCGTTTAGCCAGCGATATTGGGCGTCTGCGGAGGGGATGGAGGCATTGATGACGAGGGTGTCACCGGTGCAAATGGCGGTATCGGCGGGAAGCTCGGTCAGGAAATCTTCCGGAGGAAGCAAAAAGACGGAATCCCGGATGGAACATCCGGTGGAAAAGGTCACTTCCGCCCAGACCAGGCCGGGGTCATTGGCCGTAAAGGTAGTGTCCGTACTGCCATCCCGCCAACGGTAGCTTTCTCCGGCGCTATGGTTATTGGCGTTGAAGGTTACGGAGCCAGGGTTGCACAGCACATCATCGGCGCCCAGAAAGCCTTGGCCGGCAAAGGCTGGGTTTTCGTCAAAAATCCAGCCGGTGTTATTGTCCAGATCAGTACTATTGGGGCCGGCATAGAAATCGATGCTTCCGGAGGCCACCTGGTCTTTCATTTCCACGTAGTCGGAACGGATGGCGGCCGCATCGGAGAATACTTCGGCAGTGACGCCATCTTCGGTAGATCCCAGGGCTATAGACAGACACTCGTTGCCGAGCATCCACCAATACTCGTTGACGGTTTGGGTGCGATTGGCTTCGAGCTGATAACTCTTTCCGGGGCTGAAGAACAGCGAGTCCATAGTGTTGGTGCCGAGGATCTGCCCGTGGGAAAAGAACTGCAGGCGGTTGAAGTCTACGGGATTGGTGACCGTTTGTAGGGTTCCCCGTCCCAGGGAGGCCGAAAAGATGACGTTGTGGTAATCCACCACGGCCGCCAGAGAGGTGGTGTCATCGGTAACCATAATGGGGTCGGGATTGATAAAATCGATGGTGGACGCACCGGCATTGAAATTTTGCTGTTCGCCCACCAGGAGTTGCCAATCGCCGCTTTCGACGCCCTGGTTGGTGATGGTGATGCGGCTGTCGCTGAGGTCCAATTCCCAAGGGTAGCGGCGCAGGGTGCGAAACAAGTCGGTTTCGACGGGTTGGCCATCGGTAAAAAAGCTGCCTTTGCGAATTTCGATGAAGTTGGAAGAGAGGCTATCCAGCAAGCGCCAGCTACCGCCCGATCCATCGATTTTGAAATTGGGGATCTCCACGCCGGTCGTCAGGATGGTTTGCCCGGTATTGGAGCCCCGGCAACGCAGTTCTTCGATGACGGTGGTGTCGGGGAGCATGTCTTCCTGCAGTTGTAACGAACCGTAGAGGTTGAGCGTTCGCATGTTGAGGATGGGGGTGCCGGTGGCGTTCTCCCAACGCATGTCATTGCAATAATACTGGAGATAGTTGCGGGCGGTGACTTCCTGGTTGGGGCCGTTGAAGGAATTGGCGTCGAAAATGACGTTATCCCGGGGGGTGGGGATGCATTGCCCCGTAGGCCCTGCGGGGCCCATGGCCCAGTTATCGGGGTTTTCCCAGTTGCCGGCGCCTCCCCGCCAGTACAGGTCGCGGGGAAAGGGTTCGGCGATGGTCCAGCCGTCATTATTGCCCAAATCAATTGATTGGTCGGCGATTAAATCGGGGCCGTTATCGTTTTGGATGCCCTGAAGCATCAGAAATTGGTAGGCCGGTTCGGGGTTGTTGACGTCGATAACGGCTCTTTGGCTTTCTCCCGAAGCGCGGATTTCGACCATGCCGTCGCAATCGCCCTGGGGTTCAAACTGATCGACGTTGAGCACCTGGCCGCTAGGCCTGATGTGTCGGCTGGCTTTGCCGAGGATGAGGGCGCCGATGGTGAAGCTGGATTCGATTTGCCCGTTATTGCGAAAGTTTACCCGGTTGATGCGGGTATCCAGCAAGGGGTCGCTTTCCATGCGGCCTTTTTCCTCGAAGACGACCGTGTTGTAGTCGATGTTGCCGGTACCCATATTGTCAAAGGTGGCCGAGTTGCGGAAGGTAATGGTGGAGGCGCCGGCATCGAATACCAAGTTTTGGTTGGTGAGCAACCAATTGGCGGAGCTGTTTTCCAAGGTGCGCAGGATAACGTCCGAGCTCCCCAGCAGCAGTTCCCGGTTGTTGAAGTTGGTGGAGCTGAAAGTCTCGCAGATCAAGCTTTGGTCGTTGGTGTTGAGGCTGCCGTTGACGAGCCGGATGCTTTCGTCCACCCTCAGCGGCGAAGCAAGTCGCCAGCCTCCGTTGGGGGAATCGAATACCACATTACCGCCCCATAACAGATTGGCGGCGTCTATGACATTACCGGTTTGGTCCGATTCAAAGCTTACATTACCGGTATAGTCGAGTTGCATGCCGGCGTCGAGATATAATGAAGCCAGGATGTGCAATACCCTTTCTTCCGAGCCTACCAGGGTGGGGTTATTCGTCACTCCCCGCCAGTCCATGTAGCGGGCAAAGGCGTCATCGACGTTGATTACCACTTGCTCGCCGGGCGTCTGAAAGGAGTTGGCGTCGAAGACGACGCTGTCCAGCCGGGTGGGCAGGCAAGCCCCCCCCGGGCCACCGGAGGAAGCGGCCCAGTTTTGCGGGTTGTTCCAGTTGTCGTCGGCGCCTTCGCCAACCCAGTACAAGCGTTGCGGATTGGGTGGGGTGATATTGATATTGCCCACTACGTTGCCGAGGTTGTTACTATTCAGGGCGGTGAAAGCCGCCGCTCCGGTAAAATGAATATCCAGCAGATTGATGTACTCGAAAGTGGTATTATTATTGGACGCGATGGTGGCTGCGCTGCCGGGGGTGGAGCTGTGGATGAAGATGGTGCCCTGGCAGTTGCCTACGGCTTCGAGTCGCTGGGATATATTGTAGGTGACCCCGCTTTCCAGGGTGTACTCGTGGCCGGGATTAAGGATGAGACGACCGAAAAACATGCGTCCCACCAGGGTGGCGTCATTGTTGAAACGCAGTTGCCCGAAGGTGATCTCCTGGGGCGAGATATTTTGCAAGACGGAGGCGCCGCTGTTGGCCACAAAACGCAGCTCGTTGAATTGCAAGGGCTGGATGCCGGTGATTACCACGGTTACGTTTTCGGGAGTAAATTCAATCACGGAGGCGCCCGCCTCCAGGGTTAATTGGTTGCTGTTAAAGGTGGCAATGGGGAAGTCTACGCTTTCACCGGCCCCCCGAATCGTTATCTGGGAATCATTGAGCCGTATGACGCCGGCATTTTGGGGGCTGACAAAAAGGAAGCCGCAGGTCAGATCGAAGCAAAGGGTGTCAAAGGTTCCAATCTCGAAGTGAAAAGCTCCATTG
>CAYWHT010000401.1:0-4611 GCA_964458135.1 uncultured Saprospiraceae bacterium
GTACAGATTGCTTCCCGGGCTTCCGGACTGCCCATTTACGATATGGATACTGGTCTGACCCCCGGGGGTATCGACCTGGGCAGCCGGGATTTTCTCACCGTAGACCTGCCAAAGGTGCTGCTGGTGGTGGGCGAAGGCGTATCGGCCTACGAGGCGGGAGAAGTATGGCATTTGCTGGACCAACGCTACGACATGGTGGCAACGATGGTGGAAACCGACGAGCTGGACCGTACCGATTTGAGCCCCTACAATAGCATTGTCATGGTGGATGGTTCCTACGGGCCGGTGGGCAGTCGCGCCGTAGAACGACTCCGGCGCTGGGTGGACGAAGGAGGCACGTTGTTGGCCATCAAGGATGCGGTGCGCTGGGTAGTCGAAAACCGGCTTGGCTACGTGCAATTTCGCGGCGACGAACGCGTAGACGAGGACCCACAGCAATACCGCCCTTACGGCAAAATGCGACGGGACGCCGGCGCTGCGGTTATCGGAGGGACGATTTTCCGGGCCCGTCTTGACCTGACGCACCCGTTGTGCTATGGGTATTCCCGGCCGGAATTACCCGTTTTCAAACGGGGAACCCTGTTTTTTGATCCGGCGCGCAATCCCTACGCCAATCCGCTGCGTTATCCTTCCGAACCGCTGGTGAGCGGTTACGCCAACCGGGATAACCGGCGGCTGATCAGCGGCTCTTCGGCGGCGATCGTAACGGGGCGCGGCCGGGGCAAAGTTATCTGCCTGGCGGACAACCCCAACTTTCGGGCATTTTGGTACGGCACGAACAAGATATTCGCCAACGCCCTGTTTTTCGGGAACCTGATTAGCAATAACGCTCGTCAGCCGATTCCGCGCGGAGATTCCCCGAACGCATCGGACGATTAAAATCCTAAAGTTGGGCATACGCATGAAGCCGGAATATTATGGGGGCTGGTTAATCAAACGGGGGATTGTCGTTCTGTTTTCCTGCTGGCTGGCGGTCGCCGAAGCGCAGAATACGTATAAGGAGATGGCCCAGGACACCATCGTTACGCTGCCCGGCTTCCTGGGAAATACGTATCTGCTCGACGGCAAAAAGCTCAATTTGCAGGTCATGCAGTGGTTCATGTCCGACCATCCCAATGCCTATAGCAACATACGGGCGGCCACGCTGAGCGATCAACTCAGTATGGCCGGCTACACCGTAGGCGGGGTCTTCCTGCTCAGCGGTTTCCTGGTCAAAGACGAAGATGCGGCTCTAAGCCGCGACCTCCTGCTTTGGGGCGGTATCGGAATCGGCAGCGGGCTCATCCTGCAAGTGGTGTCCCTGAGTTACCAAAAGAGCGCCATACGCATCTATAACGACGATATCCGCAGATACTACCGGAAAAAGGAGGTTTCCATTTACCTGGAGGGTAGCGGTGAAGGAGTTGGCGTGCTGGTGCGGTTTTGAAGAGGGGGTAATACCCACTACTACGCTATCAGCTTCTCTCGCGCTTTCTCAATAGCCCGGTCCAGGCCCTCCACGTCCTTGCCGCCGGCCGTGGCGAAAAAAGGCTGCCCGCCGCCGCCGCCTTTGATTTCGCGGGCCAGTTCGCGGATGAGGTTGCCGGCGTTGAGGTCTTTGGTTTCGCTGAGGGCTTTATTGATGACGATGGTTAGTTGCGGTTTGCCTTTTACTTCGGCGCCCAGTACAATGACGGCCTGATCGATTTCCTTTTCCAGCTGGTAGGCCAGGTTTTTGATGGCGCCGGAATCCCGCAGCGGTATTTTGGCGCCCAGAAAATTGAAGCCATTAATAGCCTCTACTTTTCCGACGAGGTCTTTCTTGAGGGCGGAAGCCTGTTCGGCCTGCAGTTGTTCGATTTCTTTTTTGAGTTGCTTGTTTTCCTCTTGCAGTTGCGCCACGTTTTTGGCCACGTGCTTGGGATTCTTGAAGAGTTTGCGCACGGCCTCCAGTTCTTCCAGTTCGCTGCGCAGGTAAGCTTCGGCCTCTTCGGCGGTGACGGCTTCGATGCGCCGGATGCCGGCGGCTACGGCGCCTTCCGAGAGGATCTTGAACAGGCCGATATGCCCGGTTGCCGGTACGTGGGTGCCGCCGCAGAGTTCGCGGGAAAAGTCTTTGTCGAAGGTGACCATCCGGACCAGGTCGCCGTATTTTTCGCCGAACAGCATAGTGGCGCCCGCCGCTTTGGCTTCTTCCAGGGGGATGGCCCGATGCTCCTCGAGCGGAATATCTTCCCGGATTTTTTCGTTGACCCGTTCTTCGATTTGCCGGATTTCCGCTTCGTTCAACCGCTGGAAATGGGAAAAGTCGAAGCGCAGGCGTTTGTGGTCGACGTCCTGGCCTCTTTGCAAGGCATGGTCGCCGAGGATTTCGTGCAGGGCGGCGTGCATGAGGTGGGTGGCCGAGTGGTTGCTGGAAGTGGCCTCCCGCTTGTCGGGGTCCACCTCGGCGCGCACTTCGGCATCCATTCGCTTCGGCAGGCGCTTGACGATGTGGATGATTAAATCGTTTTCCCGCTGCGTATCGATGACGGGAATTTTTTCCGACCCGAACCGCAGCAGGCCGGAGTCGCCGCGTTGGCCGCCGCTCTCTGCGTAAAAAGGCGTCTTGTTCAGGACAATTTGGTATTGGTCTTTGTTTTGGATCTTGACGGTTCGATACCGCAACACTTTGGCTTTTTCTACTTTGAGCTGGTCATAGCCCACAAATTCGGTTTCATCGCCGGGGGTGACGCGGTTCCAGTCACCGATCGTTTTGGCGGCGTCGGCTTTAGACCGCTCCTTTTGGGCCTTCAGCGCTTTTGCAAAGCCGGCTTCGTCAATCCTCAGGCCCCGCTCTTCGGCAACGAGGCGGGTTAAATCAATGGGGAAGCCAAAGGTGTCGTACAATTCGAAGGCATCCCGCCCACTGATTTTTCCATCCTGCACATCGAGGTCTTCGAAACGGCGAAGCCCGTTTTCCAGGGTATGCAAAAAGGCGTTTTCTTCGCCTTCCACCACTTTGGCGACTTGCTCCTGCTGGGCGCTAATTTCGGGAAAAACGGCGCCGAAATTTTCGGCCAGCAGGGGCAGCATGCGGTGTAATAGGGGCTCCTGAATGTCGAGGAAGGAGTAGTAGTAGCGCACCGCCCGTCGCAGGATGCGGCGGATGACGTAACCCGCGCCGGTGTTGCTGGGCAATTGGCCGTCGGCAATCGCGAAGGCCACGGCGCGCAGGTGGTCGGAGACGACCCGCATGGCCATGTCCGATTTCGCATCGGCGGCGTAACTGCCGCTGTATTTTTTGCCGGAAGCCTTTTCGAGGAAGGCAATAAAGGGGGTGAAAATATCCGTATCGTAGTTGGAACGTTTGTCTTGCAGGGCCATCGTCAGGCGTTCAAAGCCCATGCCGGTGTCGATGTGCTTTTCCGGCAATTCTTCGAGGCTGCCGTCGGCCCGGCGATTGTACTGAATGAAGACGAGGTTCCAGATCTCGATCACTTCGGGATGGTCGGCATTGACGAGTTCGTGGCCGGGTTTTTGGGCTTGTTGCTTGGGATTGCGCAGGTCAATGTGGATTTCGGAGCAGGGGCCGCAGGGGCCGGAATCGCCCATTTCCCAGAAATTATCTTTTTTATCGAAGTACAAGATCCGGTCTGCCGGCAAGAAAGCTTTCCAGAGTTCGACGGCCTCCTCGTCGGGGGAGAGGTCTTCCTTGGGTGCTCCTTCGAAGACGGTTACGTAAAGCCGCTCTTGGGGCAGGCCGTAGACTTCGGTTAGCAACTCCCAGGCCCAGCTGATGGCTTCTTTTTTGAAATAATCCCCGATCGACCAGTTGCCGAGCATCTCAAACATGGTATGGTGGTAACTGTCGCGCCCTACCTCTTCGAGATCGTTGTGCTTGCCCGATACCCGCAGGCACTTCTGGGTGTCGGCCAGCCGCCGGTGGTCAGGGGTCTTGTTGCCCAGGAAGTAGTCTTTGAATTGATTCATACCGGCATTGGTGAACATCAGACTCGGGTCGTCCTTACTGACGATCGGGGCGGAAGGGACGATTTTATGCTGTTTCGAAGCGAAAAAGTCGAGAAATTGCTGTCGTATTTCTTTTGAAGTCATCATATCGGAGCAACACTTTTAGGGGGCAAAATTAACCCCTTAGCGTTAAATTTTTTCTAATATTCTAATAAATCAAGATGATTATACATATTTACACGGCCAAACATTAAAATGCTTAGATCATCAAAGCAAAATGGTTAGATATTGCGTGCCGACGAGCTAATTCCATCAACTTTTTGGTTTTATTTAGCGTGTTTAACACTTTTTTGATTTTAGTTTTGGATATTTTTTAGGTAAATCTTTTGTATTTATAGGTTCTACTCGTAATTTTGAAACGCCGCAATATAACCAGCACACTAAAAAGGGAGGGACAAAACTAAATTTCAGTACTATAATCCCGATGAACATATGGGCATCACTGTAAATTTAGTTTCAATTTGGCTAAGATCTAAACACTCATGAGAAAAGAAAAATTCATTTACAACACCCATACCTTGAGGTATGAAAAGGTGAGAGAATCACTTGGCACCAAAGTACTCAGGGTCTTCGGGTTTGTCTGTGCTGCTATTCTCACCGCTGGTCTTATCACGCTTATTA
>CAYWHT010000402.1:0-4596 GCA_964458135.1 uncultured Saprospiraceae bacterium
GGGTTGCAGGAAGGTAATGGATGTTTTATTAGAGCCCTGAAAGGGCGGCACCCACTGTAAAATTGCGAGTTTCATTTTTACCCACAGCCCCCCATCTGCGTGCATCCGATTCATCTGCGGACCTAAAAAAACGTCCGCAAATCTCCCTCTGCCTACATCCTGACCATCTGCGGAGCCATCACCCCACAAACCCCAAAAACCCCTCCCGATCCACCAATTCATAAGAAGCCCGCTCATAAGCCGCCAGCCAGCTCTTGGGCACCCGCGCTTTTTTGCCCGGCTTCCACTTCAATTCATAGCCGTACAAACGCCCGCCCCGCTCTTCCACGTAATCCAGTTCCGCACCCGAATAAGTGCGCCAGAAATAGGCATTGCCGTAGAGCTTCTCGTATTCCACCTTTTTACGCCGTTCCGCAATCAGGAAGTTTTCCCACAGCGCGCCGGTATCTTGCCGGTAGGCGAGGGGGTTGAAATTTTCGGCCAGCACGTTGCGGATGCCCGGATCGTAAAAGTATATTTTTTTCATCTTGGTCACTTCCTTGCGCAGGTTGCGGCTGAAGCCGGACAGGCGAAATAGGACGAAGCCCTTCTCCAGCAAATCGATGTAGTGGTCGACTGTTTCCTGGCTCAGGCCAAGGGACTTGGCCAACTCGTGCACCGAAACCAGGGCGCCGACCTGCAGGGCCAACAACCGGAGCAATTGGTAGATCTTATCGGAATGTTTGATGCCGGAAAGCTGTAAAATGTCCCGGTACAGATAAGCCGAGGCGATTTCACGCAAATGGTCGACCTTAGCTTGCGCCCCCTCCAATTCCAATACTTCGGGATACATGCCGTAAAGCAGATAGCTTTCCAATTGTTCCTTCAACTCAAAATCCGTATGCTGCCGGCGCAATTCCCCAATGGAAACCGGGTAGAGCCGAAAGGTGGCGGTGCGACCGGTAAGGGGCTCCCGGATACGGTTGGCCAGCTCGAAAGAGGAGGAGCCGGTGGCGATGATCTTCAAATCGGGCAAACTGTCATAGAGGATTTTCAGATTGATGCCGATGTTGGTAATGTTTTGCGCCTCGTCGATGAAGATCAGCTCGTGCTCGCCGATCAACTCCTTTATTCTGGTGAGGTCCTGGCTGGCGAGGGTTTCGCGGTAGCGGAGCAGGTCGGCGTTGATTTCCAGTTTTTTGAGCTGGATGTTTTTCAGCACACTCCGCACCAGGGTGGTCTTCCCCACCTGCCGCGCACCGTATAAGACGATGATTTTCCGGCGGCCTTTTATCACCTCGGAAAGCTGGGATTCGAGGGCTCGTTGGATCATTTAACTCGAATTTTTCGATTCAATCTAAGTTTTTTGATTGAATTTTTCGAGTTTACTCGAAAAATTCGAGTTTTGTTTTTGTGCACAGATCCCCATCCGGGTGCATCCCAACCAGCTGCGGACAGCAAAAAGGTCCGCAGATGAAAAGGATGGCCGCAGATGAGTTGGTAAAGGACATCCCACTCATCTATTTCATCTGCGGACAATAACCTAACAATCCCCCTCCATTAAATCTCCGTAAAGCCCATCCCATCCCCACCAAAAATTGGCCAAAAACGATTATTTTCATTCCCAGGCCTAAACACCGCTAACCATGCAAAAAGCCCTAACCCTCCTAATCTGCGGTTTGCTGATCACGCCGCTATTCGCCCAGGATATCCCCGTACGTAAACCCGAAATCGGCCCCTTGCCCGAGCTCGGCGAAGGAGTCCGGAAAGCTTTCGACCGCCGCGACGCCCTGCTGCAAAAAAGCAACCGCACCCCCGCGGAAGAAGACGAAATGTGGCAGTTGCTGGAAAAATACCCCGAACAATACGCCACCATGTGGGATCTCGTCGGCGGGGGCGATAGCTGGTACAACGCCGGCGGGCCCTATCAAGTCACGGCTTCTTCCGAGCTTGCGCCCCAGGGTTCCAACACTTACCACGCCGGCAACGCGCACGATCTGAGCCTCAAAAACGCCTGGGTGGAAGGGAAGCCCGGCTACGGCATCGGCGAGTACCTGGAATACCGCTTTGACAACGACAGCCCCCGCATCACCGAGGTCAAAATCTACAACGGCTACGTCAAAACGCCGCAGGCCTGGGAGCGCAACGCCCGGGTCAAACAGCTGCGCATGAGCGTCAACGGCGAGCCCTTTGCCCTGCTGAACCTGGAAGATAGCCGGGCATTGCAGACATTCACCTTTGACCCCCTGGGGCGCCGCCCGGATGGAAAAGACCTGGTGCTGCGCTTCACCATCACCGGGGTGTACGAGGGCACGCATTACGAAGACGTGGTGCTCACCGAGCTCTTTTTCGACGGGCTGGACGTGCTGTGCTTCCCCGCCGGAACGCTGATTGCTATGGCTGACGGCAACACCCGGCGGATTGAAGCGATTTCGGAAGGAGATGAAATTTTAGCTTACGATACCCACCTGAACCGGCAGTTAACCGCCGTGGTGGAAGAAACGGCCACCATTCGCCATGCCGCTTTTGCCGAGTTGCGGTTCAGCGACGGCACGGTCATCACCTGCACGCCCGATCATCCGTTTTTTACGGCCGATGGCCACTGGGCCTCCCTGATGCCGGAGAAAACGCAAACCCACTACCAATACGAAGCGGTTGCTATGCTGCTGCCGGGAGAGGAGTGCCTATTGCGCCAAACCGATGAACCGGAGTTGACTTCCGTTGAATTGCGGGCTATCCGCCGCTTTACCGAGCCGCAACCGACCTACACCATCCTCCGCCTGAGCCGGGGCGATGCTTTTTTCGCCAATGGTCTACTGGTGGGTACGGAACCCCTGCGCCGCGTCGTCAACCTTCCCAAACAAACGGCAACCAAACGCTAGCGGTCTATGCTCCTTCGTCGGATTTTAATCGGAATCCTGGTTCTTGTTCTTCTGGCCTTTTTGGGTTGGCAACTGCGGGGCTACTATTTCATGTGGCAAATGAAGCGCAGCGGCTTTGTACCCTACCGCCTGGCCTACATGAAAGAAAGCGCCCTACCCCTGTTGCAGCGCGCGGTCGACCGCCTGGAGGAGCCCGCTGATCCGGTACGGTGCAAAGCCCTGGCGCTGGCTCTTCAGGAGGTGCGCTACCAAATCGTGGCCGACCGCATCGGCAGCCGCTACATCGGGCACGTGGCCACCGCGCTCGAGCCCGTCGATACGGCTGTGGTCGACGCCATCCAACGGCTCTACCGCCTCTGCTCGAATGAAGGGGAACGCATCGAAATCGCCGTCGCCATGGGGGAGCTCGATTTTAATATGAAAACCCGGGTTTTTTGTGCGCTGCTGGATTTAGCCGAAGGGGAAGACAAATCTTTCGTCGTTTCCTTGTTCAATAGCGCCATCTACGTGGCTTACGGCGAACACGCGCCCGACGGCGATTATTTTGGCTGGGCCGACCTGAACCCGGAGCAATTCGAACAAAAACGCCGGGAAATGCGGCAAACGCTCGAGGCGTGCGCTATTCCGGTAGCCCGGCGTGCGCTGGAACCAGTCAAGGCAAAATATTCTTACGAGGAACTGCCCTACTGGGCCTTTAAATTGCAGGACGAGCTGGATCGTCACATAAATGCTAAGCAATGAAATATCCTATCTTTCTCATTGGGACCCTGGCCCTGTCCGCCCTGGCCTGTTCCGGCGGCGCTTCCGGAGAAGCTTCAACTGCTTTTAAACCTTGCCGGGGCGAAGCGTTAAGTCTGCCCCTGCGCCTGGATACGGACTGGATGGCGGAAAACCTGGCGGCTTCGGGTTGCGCCCTCAACGCCTCCCAATGGCGCGCAGCCGGCATGGAGCCCACCGACCCTTTTCGGGAAAACGCCACTCATTACCGCCTGGGGGAGCTTTCCGGAACCGGCGTCATCTACGTCCGGGATTACCCGCAGGAAAGCCAGGCCTGGCTTTGCCGGACGGATGAAAAAGGCGGCTGCCGGTCAGTAGAGCCCATCTACTACACCAACGCCGAGGGGATGCTGACGCGCGAGTGCACGCTGCAACCGGATGGGCGGATCGCCGTGGAAGTGATGCAGGATTTTGGTGCGGATTCGAGTTATGTGATTGGGGCGGAATAGTGGTCCGCGGATGAATTTGGATGGCCGCAGATCCGGAATAAAGAAAAGCGTAAAGTGAAGGTGCGGTATAGGCATTCCCATCCGCGTGCATCCCAACCATCTGCGGACAGCAAAAAGGTCCGCAGATGAATAGGATGGCCGCAGATATCCAGTTAAACCCCTATTTTTCCAAATTAAGGGTACAAAGAAAAGCTTTTGCCGCGGGCGTCCTGATCGCCCGGAAAAGGTTTTTTGGGATGAAAACCGGTAGCCGGATTGAATTGCCGGAAAGGCAATGACGGAATAGCCCGGATAACACCCTGGGCTAGAGATCAAGGTTGTGGCGTGAAGCCCTGAAGGAGAGCAACCGGGAGGGAAAGGCGTCGCCCCTTCAGGGCTCATATCCTACAAAGTCCTCGTTTCCTATACATGTGATTGCCCTACAGGCAATCTTAACGAGCAACCATTATTTGGGTAAGTGAACTACCCACCAACTGAAGATTGGTGGGCTTCGGGCTTCCCAGAGAATA
>CAYWHT010000403.1:0-4589 GCA_964458135.1 uncultured Saprospiraceae bacterium
TTGCTCTTTTTAGCTTCGCTGATCGTCGCTTCGCTCCTCGGAGTTCCGCCTTGCGGCTTTAAAAGCCTCGCCCCGGCTTAGGCTACGCCTACGTTTTGCCTTGCGAGCCGAAAAAATAGCGCTTCAGATTTTCACAAATCCTGACTTGGCAGACTGTAATTTCCTTCCCGGAGCCGGGGAGTTATCGCTTAAACGGCCAACTTTTATACGACGGGGCGGGGAAGTTTTTTACATTTGTAAGGTTCTAACTGCAAAACTAACCTGCCATGATGGGCCAGCAAGTTATCCATTACAGCCTACTTACCGAATTCGATATCTACCTCTTTAAGTCGGGTAAGCATTTTAATCTTCACGAGAAATTGGGCAGTCATCCTCTACAGGTAGAGGGTGAATGGGGCACCTATTTTGCCGTTTGGGCGCCGAATGCCGCGAAAGTTTCGGTAATCGGCAACTTCAACAGCTGGAACCCTGCATCCCACCCGCTGTCGGCCCGCTGGGACGAGTCCGGCGTCTGGGAAGGTTTTATTCCGGGTGTCGGCAAGGGGGAACTCTACAAATACTCCATTCTAGCCAGAGATGGCCGCCAATTGCAAAAAGGGGACCCCTTTGCCCGCTATTGGGAAATTCCTCCCAATACGGCCTCCATCGTCTGGGATCCCTATCACGAGTGGCAGGATGAACAATGGATGGAGCAGCGCCGGCAAAAGCACGGCACCCCCCAACCCTATTCGGTTTACGAAGTCCACGTAGGCTCTTGGCTCAAGCGCGACAACGCCGCCACCTCCCTCAGCTACCGCGAGCTTGCGGCGGAATTGGTGCCCTACGTCCAGAAAATGGGCTTCACCCACGTAGAATTTATGCCGGTCATGGAACACCCCTATTTTCCTTCCTGGGGTTATCAGGTAACGGGCTATTTTGCGCCCACCAGCCGCTTCGGCCATCCGGAAGATTTCATGCAGCTCGTCGACGCCTTCCACCAGGCCGGTATTGGCGTCATTCTGGACTGGGTGCCTTCGCACTTCCCCAATGACGCCCACGGCCTGGCCGACTTCGACGGCACCCACCTCTTCGACCACGCCGACCCCCGTCAGGGCTTTCATCCCGATTGGAAGAGCGCCATCTTCAACTTCGGGCGCAACGAAGTGCGCAATTTTTTGATTTCCAGCGCCCTCTATTGGCTGGATGCCTACCATATCGACGGGCTGCGGGTGGACGCCGTCGCCTCCATGCTCTATCTGGATTATTCGCGAGAAGAAGGGGAATGGATACCCAACCAACACGGCGGCAACGAAAACCTCGAAGCGATTTCTTTCTTACGGGAATTTAACGATAGCGTATCCGACAACTTTCCCGACGTGCTCACCATCGCCGAAGAATCCACCGCCTGGAGCGGTGTTTCCCGCCCCACTTCCGAGGGTGGATTGGGCTTTAGCCAAAAATGGATGATGGGCTGGATGCACGATACCCTGCAGTACTTCCAAAAAGACCCCGTCTACCGGAAATACCACCACAACGAGATCACCTTTAGCCTGATCTACGCTTTCAGCGAAAAATTCATGCTTCCGCTTTCGCACGACGAGGTCGTCCACGGCAAGGGCCCCTTGATGGGGCGCATGCCCGGTGACGAATGGCAACGCTTCGCCAACCTGCGCCTGATGTTCGGGTATATGTACACCCACCCCGGCACCCAATTGATCTTCATGGGTGGCGAATTCGCACAAACCACCGAGTGGAGTCTGGAAAATGGTTTGGAGTGGTGGCTTACCCAATTTGACTTCCACAAGGGGGTGCAAGCCTGGATCACCCAACTCAACCACTATTACCGCCAGGCTCCCGCACTCTACGAAAAGCAATTCCAACCCGACGGCTTCGAATGGATCGATAGCGGCGATTGGCAAAGCAGCCTGCTTACCTACCTCCGCCAGGGCGAATCCGAAGCCTATCCCCTCATCGTAGCCTGTAACTTCACCCCGGTGGTCCGGGATACCTACCGCATCGGCGTGCCCTATCCCGGCATCTACCGCCAAACGCTCAATAGCGACGCCAGGGACTTTGGCGGCACCGGCAACTACCAGGTAGATAGCGTTCAAGCCCAAAGCGGCGAGTGGAACGGCCGCCCCTACTTCATTGAAATTCCCCTTCCGCCTCTGGCGACGGTAGCTTTTGAGCGGGAAGGCTGATCGTAATGTTTAAAGGTGAATGGCGCGCCGCTATTCACCTTTAAACATTTTCACCCGGCCGGGGAACGAGGACGGGTGGCCTTAATCATTCTTCCTGGCTACTTCCGGTTCTTCCAGCTCCATCATCGTATCCATCATATCGATCAGCTCCTGGCGGTAAGCGTGCGCATCCCTGCCACGGGCGCTGTGGGCGAGCTCCTTGCAATGCCGATAAGTAGCCTCCCCTTTGTATTCCGAATCGCGCAGGAGCAGGCCAAATTCGGCGACGGCCGCCGCCCAGCGGAAGTTCTCGCTGCTCGAAGCCAAGGACTCCCGGCTGCCGGTAACCGTCTTTTCCAGCAAGCGACTCTTATCCCCATCGGGTTGTTTGTAGCGCAGTTTAACGGTGAGCCATTCATCGGTGCGCGCTGCAAAGGGATCGGCTTGTTGTTGCTGGTACTTTAATTCATCGACATCGGCCAGCCAATCGGTTTTCAGGCCGGCCGGAATGATTTCGTAGAGGGCGGTCACCGTGTGGCCGGCCCCCAGCTCCCCGGCGTCTTTTTGGTCGTCGTTGAAGTCTTCGGCCTCCAACAACCGGTTTTCGTAACCGATCAGGCGATAGCCCTGCACCTTGGCGGGGTTGAATTCCAGCTGCAGCTTGACATCTTTGGCGATGGTGAAAACCGTAGCCCCGAATTCGCGAACCAATACTTTCTTAGCTTCCTTTATGTTATCGATGTAGGCATGGTTGCCGTTGCCGTGATCGGCCAACTGTTGCATCTTATTATCTTTGTAATTGCCGGCGCCGAAACCGAGCACGGTTAGAAATACGCCCGATTTGCGTTTCTTTTCAATGATTCGGGTTAATGCTGCGTCGCTGCTCACGCCCACATTAAAATCGCCGTCGGTGGCCAAGATTACCCGGTTGTTTCCCCCTTTAACGAAATGCCGTTCGGCAATGGCGTAGGCCTGCTCAATCCCCGCGCTTCCGGCGGTGCTACCCCCCGCGCTCAATTGCTCCAGGGCGTCGAGGATGGCTTGTTTATCGGCTCCGGAAGTGGAAGGCAGCACCGTGCCCGCCGCTCCCGCGTACACCACAATGGCCACCCGGTCTTGCGGCCGGAGTTGGTTGACCAATAGCTTGAAGGAAGATTTCAGCAAAGGCAATTTATTGGGCGCATTCATACTCCCGGAGACGTCCAGCAAAAAGACCAGATTGGATGCCGGCAGGTTTTCGTTATCGATATGCTTGCCCTGAAGCCCCACCTGTAGTAATTGGTGTTGGGGCCGCCAGGGGCATTCGGAAATTTCGGTGGTCACCGTAAACGGATGATCGCCCTGCGGCTCGGGATAATCGTAATTGAAATAATTGACCATCTCTTCAATCCGTACGGCATCTTTGGGCGGCTTGGCGCCCTGGTTGATGAAACGGCGTATATTGCTGTAAGAAGCCGCGTCTACGTCGATTGAGAAGGTCGATAACGGCTTTTGCCGTACGGCATGAAAGCGGTTTTCATCGATGCGGGCGTAATCTTCGGTGTTGTACTGCGGCTCGTTTTCCGGTACGGCATTATAGTATTGTGCAGGGGCGGGAGCGGCAGCACGGAGCATCGCCTTGTCGGATGCTATGCGGCTACGCTTGGTTTGACCGTAGCCGGTTATCACCACCTCTTCGAGTTGTCCGGACGTCGGCTTCAACTGTACCGAACAAAATTTAGCGCTCTGCGCTTCTACCTCTTCGGTCTGGTAACCGACGTAGCTAATTACCAGGGTAAGCTCGGGCTGATCTGCTTCAAGCGTAAAGTCTCCATTCAAATCGGTGACGGTTCCCGACTGGGCGCCTTTGATAACTATAGAAACGCCGATCAATGGGTTGCCCGCTTCATCGGTGACCCTTCCTTCAAAGGTGTAGGTTTTGGGTTGGAGGAGCGTAAATGCGCTCAGTACTCCAAGCAATAGCAAGAATCCGGCAACTTTTTTCATAGTCTTTGCGATTTTAATAGGAGATGCCCAAAAACCCGGATTTACACAGGGTTAAACAAAAATTTTTAATTTGAGGTATCAGACCCCACCGTGGATTGACCATGCTGAGATTGCTCAAAAACAAAGCCTCTGACCTTTCGGATGAAACCCTCCTTGAGCGCTACCGGCGCAGCAAGCGGCAGGAGGACCTGCTATTGCTTTTCGACCGGTACGTGGAGCTCCTTTACGGTTTGTGCTTAAAATATCTAAAGCGGGAAGCCGAAGCGGAGGATGCCGTGATGGGCATTTACGAACAGTTGGTGCGTAAATTGGGCGAACAGGAGATCCACAATTTCCGCAGTTGGCTCTACGTCAGCGCCAAGAATTATTGCCTGATGCAGTTGCGCCGCGAGAACCGGCGCCCTACCGATTTTATGGCCCCGGAAATTATGCAATCGGTCGACG
>CAYWHT010000404.1:0-4585 GCA_964458135.1 uncultured Saprospiraceae bacterium
CGCCAAAATACCCCTCCCAAAACATCAAAGAACTTATTACACAGTGTACTAGTAGCCATGGGGCGTAGGACTTTGCGCAATCCCGACAACCAGGAAGCCTACTACCGGGAGATGATCTTTGCCCAACCCAGCATTTTGGAGATTTTTGAAAGTCGAGAAGTGTCCCATCACCGAGGCCCTTTTTTGCGAAAGGCTGAGATTATAGGTTTTGGTGCCGGTATTGTCGGTATGGCCCCGAATCAGTAAACAGGCTTCGGGATGTTGCCGCATCCAAGCCGTTAACCCGGATTATGCATGAATTGATCTATTACGCGGCGCCCAAGGAGGCCGCAAGGCAACCTGGAAGCAGGTGTAGTATCGTCTCCCCGGCTCAAGCTTTTCCCTGAGGGGCATTTGGATGCACTCGCGGTAGTTTTCGATATTCTGGTGATGGATGTAGGTGAAAATGCCCGCCGCATAGTGGTTATTTTCTCCCTCGCTCATTTCCGGACTCAGGTGCAACACATCCGGCGTGATTTCTGTCGCCCGCGAAACCTGCGCTACACTTCCGTAAAGGGGAGCGACGGCAGTAAATATTTGGACCGTTAATTGTTCGAATCCAGAGTTGACAACGAGATTTTGGGTGCACACCTCCGGCGAAGAAACAAACAGAAAAAATGAAGCTTAAAGGTTTCAACTTACAGTTCCTCAAATCGAATCAATGAACCCATTGCGGGTTTATAGTCTGACAACCCAAAATTTGTGAATTCTGACTTGCTCTTTTTAGCTTCGCTGATCGTCGCTTCGCTCCTCGGAGTTCCGCCTTGCTGCGTTGGAAAGCCTCGACAGAACTTAGGCTATGCCTACGTTTTCCGCCTTGCCAGCCGAAAAAATAGCGGCGTCATATTTTCACAAATCCTGAGTTGTCAGACTATAGTAGTTGGCCTCCAAATTGCAATTTTCGACTCAAAGACCACCGGCAACCTGCACACCAAACAGGGCGAACAGATTATGGATTTATTTCGTGAGCTCCACCAAAGCGGCGTCACCATCATTCAGGTCACCCATTCCGAAAAAAATGCCGCCTACGGCACCCGCATCATCGACTTGCTCGACGGCAATGTGCAGAATGACCGGCAGTTGAATGACGTGTCGAATAAAGTGGAAATATGAGTGGTAGGGTGGATGGGTTTCGGGGCAACAACCCCATCCACCATTCCTTTTCCCGTTCCGTCTTACAATGCACGGACTTCCAATAACCATTGGATAGGTTCCGGGGAAACAAGCCAACCGACCGGCGGAGGTGGGCGTTCAATATTTTCTCAAAACAATATCCCGTTTCCCTCGCCAAATCCCATCTTCATCCTTTTCCAGGTAGGTGATATTCCTATAATCTCCCGGGCGGGTCAGGCGGGCTTTCATTTTGGGCGTGATTAAGGGATCTCCGGCAAACCAGTAAGCGTCGATCCAGTGTTCGGGATAATCCGGGCCGGTCAGGGTGAGATGAATACGAGCGGGCTGCTCGCGGCTGGGATAGGGTGCCGGCCTGATCGTTCGAAATTCATAACGACCCAGCGAATCCGTTTTCATCCAAGCCCGAAGGTATCCGTGGCGCTTGCCATTGCCCGTTTCATCTCCTTTTTTGGGGTAAATACCTTTCGCATTGGTATGGTAAACATAGAGCAGGAAGCCTTCGGCGCGTGTAGCGCCATCGGGCATATAAACCGTGCCCCGAATAACCAATGGCTCACCGGGCTCCTTGGCCGGGGGGATGACCGTTCGCCAGGAAAGCTGCTCCGGCGCATCCATGGCGCCGCACCATTCACAATCCGGCAGGGAATCGCCGGCCATCTTTTCTTCTGCCACCGTTTCCCCACTTGCTTTCGCGTTCGAGTTGTCGCAAGCCATTGCCAGCAAGCTCATCAGGGAAAATATCCACGATATTTTTCTGAGCATTTTCCTTTTAAAATAATAATTCTGAGCCAAATGGGAAGGGCGGATGTGTTTATTGCCCGGCAACACATCCATACCCCCATTTCAAAATCCATCCATCAAAGCAGGATCTTTCCAAAGAATGAATGGGTTTCGGGGCGGCAAACCCATCATCTACTCTTCCCTTCAAAACCTTCCTTTCACCGCCAAAATCAAATTCCGTCCCGGGGCGGCGATACCCGAGGAGTAAGGCCGGTAACGCTGATCGGTGATATTTTCCAATCCGGCGTTGAATTGTAGCCAGTCGTTTAGCTGGTAACTGGCTTTCAGGTTTAGCGTAAACCACGAAGGCGCGTAGGGATTACCCCGATCATCTAGGGCGTATAAAAAAGGTTTACCGCGTTCCGAAGGGGCCAGTTCGTTGAAGGGAATTGGGTTGTTGTAAATACCGTAGCAATCGACCTTTAGGCGATCCCTCTGATAAATCAGATGCGCCTGACCAAACCAGGGGGCCACGTGGCGCAGGGGCTCCGCCTCGCCCCCTTCGTCTTCCGACCGCTGTTCCCCTTCCTGGATGCTAAAGTCGGCCTCAAAAGAAAAACCCGCGGGCAACTGCCATTCCAAGCCCATTTGCAGCCCCCAAACCTCCGCCTCACCGGTATTTTGGATAGCTTGTACCCGGCTAAGCTCCCCGTCGTAGAATATGCTATCCCGGCCGTCGAGCCGGAAGTCGCGCCGCACCAGGGCGTCATCCAAAAAGGTGTAGTAGGCCGTCAGATCTACCCGCAACTGCTCCCCGATCGTGCGCACTACGCCCAGGTCGAGACTGTAGGCGTATTCCGGCCGCAAGTCCGGGTTGGGCACTACTACGGAGCCCGGTTCGGAATCAAACACCTTGCCGATGTCATCGATATTGGGCGCCCGAAAGCCCGTTGCCCCGTTGAGATTAAACTGCCAGCCCTCCCAGGGGCGAAAGGTGAAACCCAGGTTACCGGTAATCGCTCCCTGCGTTAATGCCGCCTGCGTAAAGGGAAAGTCGAAAAAAGCCGTGTCGAAGGCCGCTTCCAGGTCCACTACGTTATACCGGATGCCCCCCACGGCCGTTAGTTGAGGGTGAAGATCTTTGCGGGCGTTGACGTACAAGGCGTAGCTGTTCCAATCGGCGCCGTCGGGGTACCGGGTGTTGGTTGGCCTTTCGCCGCCGGTTTCGATATTTTCTATTGAAGCTTCGGAAGAGACGTTATTCCAGAGGGCTTCGAGCCCGTAGAAGAATTTTCCATCCTCCCGCCACTGTTTTTCAAAATCCAGATTGGCCGAGTAGGCGTACACCTTCTCCGTGCGGTGGCGAAGCTCCACCCCGCCAAAGTCGCGATCGTGGCGGCTTTCTTCGAAGAATTGCTGCGCCAGGGTCAGGCGGGCCCGGTCGAAAAAGCGTCCGTCGGGATCGTAAATGGCCTGCAGGTTGTTCATCTGCCAGCGCTGGGGCCCGTAGTACCAATCGCCTTCGGTAAATTGACCGTTACCCCGACGGGTTAACCGGTCGTAGCGTGGTACGTCGGAGGTAGTCGAATAGTGTAGCCCGTAGCGAAAGTCCCAGCGCTCGTTGGGCCGGAAGCGCACCTTTTGCATCAGGTTGATCTGATCGTAGCCGGTGGGCTTTTGTACTTCGGGATCATCGTTGGGAAAGACGCGATCCGCACCGGCCACGCGCTCCTGAAATTCCCGCCGCAGGTAATCGTCCGGACCGTCACCCCCCATCCGCAAATCATCAAAATCGCTAAAGGTAATGCTGGTAACCGAAGCCCAACGGCGGCCGCCAAAATTGAAATCCAGGTGGGCCGTCTTCTCAAAATTGGCGGAAGCATACCGGAGCATGGCGTTGGCCTGCAAAAGATTATTATCACCGCCGGAAAGTTTTGGCAGCAGGGTACTGAAATTCATCACCCCTCCGATGGCGTCACTACCGTAGATAACCGAGTTGGGGCCGAAGATGATCTCCGTATTGGCAATGGCCCGGGGATCGAGGGCAATAACGTTCTGCAAGTTGCCACTGCGGAAAATGGCCGTATTCATCCGCACCCCGTCAACCACCAAGAGCACCCGGTTAGTGGCGAAACCCCGGATCATCGGGCTCCCCCCTCCCAGTTGGCTTTTTTGCACGAACACTTCCCCGGAAGCAGCCAGCAGATCCGCCGCGGTTTGGGGTTGCTGGAAAGCCACTTTCCGCGCCGGCAGAGTCGCCATGCGGAAGGGAATATCCCGCCGGCGCTGCTCCCAGCGACTGGCGGCCACCACTACTTCTTCCAGGGTAAACAGGGACTCCCGTAAGAAAACCTGAAATCCCTCTTTTTCCAAAGCCTCGTAACTCAGCATCCGATTCTCGTATCCCACTATGGAAAACCGAATGCTATCCAATCCCGCAAAGGCGGATATATCGGCCTTCCCTTCGCGATCGGTAGCTACAAACTCCCCAATGCGTGAACTCGAAATCGTCACGAACTCCAGCGGCGCGCGAGTCACCCGATCCCGCACCACCACCTTCTGAGCATGGAGCGTAACAGCTGATAACATAATGGCGAAAAAGAAAAATATGTTTATTGCGCATTGCATAGTTTATGCCTTTTGTACTGAGAATCTCTTCCCCCTATCCGGTCAAAGGCCGGATAACGATTTT
>CAYWHT010000405.1:0-4563 GCA_964458135.1 uncultured Saprospiraceae bacterium
CAATTTTACGGTGATCCGCTGGATTTTTGCATCCTGGCCTTATTGCCCGCCTTTCTGGAACGCCGGGGCTCTTCCCTGGTTTACATGGCCGATTACTTTATCCGTCAATCGCGCGATCCTCGCAGCGGTTTCTTTCTGAATAACATCCAAGAGCTGCTAAAGGTGCTGCAATCCTGCCAAAAAGAAGGCACGCCAACCATCCTCCTCGGCGTCAGCTTCGCCCTGCTCGATCTGGCGGAACAGCACCGTGCTGACCTGCAGGGGGTCATCATTATGGAAACCGGCGGCATGAAGGGCCGTCGCCGCGAAATGACCCGCGAAGAATTACACGCCCAACTGACCCAGGCATTTGGGCAGTCCCATATCCATTCTGAATACGGTATGACCGAATTGCTTTCCCAGGCCTACTCTCAGGGTCAGGGCTTATTTTATCCCGCCCCCACCATGCGCGTCCAAACCCGCGATATTACCGATCCGTTTTCGGTGCAGCCGCCAGGCCGCAGCGGTGCGCTCAACCTCATCGACCTAGCCAATATCGACACCATCAGCTTTATTGCGACGGATGATCTGGGGCGGGTGTATGCGGATGGTGGATTTGAGGTATTGGGGCGCATGGATGGGAGTGATGTGCGGGGGTGTAACTTGATGCTGGAAGCCGGGCCTTCGGCCGGCTTGTGATGCGGTAAACCGCTAGCCGGTTCGTAGCATCAGAGGATGACCGGAGAGTTTCATCCTCCTGCATCACTCCTTTCCCGTCAAATCCTCCCGTATCACTCCTTTGACCTCCATAATCAAATCCGCCCCCAACAGCCCCGCCGGCGTCCAAAATCCCGGTTTCAATTCCCCGTTAAGCAGCTTTCTAATGATGGTCAAGCTGGCCTGCGCCGTAAGGGTGTACCCGTTAGGTGTAGTGAGACGCGCCTGCCGGCATTCACCGGCGGCGTTGCGCAGGTCGCCCCAAATGAAACTGCGGGCTTTTTGGCGTTGCTCCGCACTGGGTCCTTTGACGCTGCGGGCGATGCGCCGCTTCACCCAATTGCGCACCAGAGGCGTGCGCAGGAGCGGGCCGATGTAGCGTTGCGCGCGGGCGTTGCGGTAGGTGGTGGGAGAAACGGCCATATAGGTTTGGATGTTGGGAATGCCGGTGGTGTAGTAGGCGGTAAAGACGTCGCCCCAGGGGATGGTCATGGCAAAGCGCTCCCGGTCGGAGAAAGGAACTTGGAGGGTGTGTTCCCCCACCGGCGCCCTCACGATTTTGCCGTTGCGACGCTCGGCGCCGGATTCGCCCAGGTTTTCGGCCATAGTGGTAGCGGTGCCGCGCGAAAAGCCGCTACCTACGGAGGCGAAGGCCAGCCGTAGATGGGTGGCGTCGGGCAGCTGCCGGTGGAGATAGCGGGCCAGGCAATCCGTAGGCACTAGGTCGAAACCCACCCCGGGCATCAGGAGGATGTTTTGTTCTTTGGCGCGCCGATCCATCTGCTGCGCCATGGCGAAGACCGGTATTTCCCCCGTGAAGACGAGGTAATGGGTGCCGGTGCGCAGGCAGGCTTCCAGCATGGGGCGGGCGGTATGGATAAAGGGACCGGCAGCGTGCAAGACCAGGGGCGCTTCGGTCAGCAGCTCATCCAGCTTGTTGGGCTCATCCAGCGCCGCCACCCGGTAGGCGTAGCCGGTAGCGTCGGAGAGCTCCTTGAGCTTGGCGGCATTGCGGCCGGCAAGCAAGGGAACCAGGCCGTATTGTTCCGCTTCCTGGACGATGAGTTGGGCGGTGTAACCGTCGGCGCCGTAGAGGAGGAACGTCATTGGTGATGTTGGTTTGTTGATGTGTGGATTGGTTTATTTGCCGGGCTTCCGGAGAACCTCCCCCGGAAATGGACTTTTTACTCGCTATTGGTATTTGGCGAAATGGCCCGATGACTAAGATAAACGCCCTGGATCTGACCGCCCTGGTTTTGAAGGGATGGATGTGATGGCGAGATAGACCCCATCCATTTCATGAAGACGAGCACGGTTTTTTCCCGTTATACGCTTCAGGAGTCTTGTTCTTGTTCTCGCTTTGTCTGTATCCAAGCCTCCATTCCCCCCGCCAGGCTAAGAAGATTTTCAAACCCCCATTCCTCGCGCAATTGTCGAAGGGCGGTAGCGCTCCGTTTGCCGCTACGGCAGTAGAGTACGACGGGGCGGTCGCGGGCGATGTGGTCGGCGGATGCGCCGATTTGGTCTTTGGGGAGATGGAGGCCGCCGATGTGGTCGATATCGCGTTCGTAGGATTCACGGACGTCGATGAGTTGAAAATGGCGGGCCCGGTTTTGCCATTCACGGAGCTCGTCGACAGATATTTCGGGTACGGAATCTTTAGGAATGCCGCAAAACGCTTCGTAGTCGATCAATCCGGTGATTTGCAGGTCAGGGTCTTTGGGCACTTGTAGGGTCCGGAAAGTGACGGCCGCGGCGTCGTAGAGGAGCAGTTTGCCGTCGAGTGGGTCGCCGTAACCACCGAGGATTTTGAGAACCTCGTTGGCCTGCATGCTGCCGATGATGCCGGGCAAGACGCCGAGTACCCCTCCCTCAGCGCAATTGGGCACCATTTCGGGCGGGGGTGGGGTGGGGAAGAGGTCGCGGTAGTTGGGACCCCGGCTACCGTCGGGCCGCAACAGGTTGAAAACGGAAACCTGCCCTTCGTAGCGAAAGATGGAGCCGTAGACGAGCGGTTTGTCACAAAGTACACAGGCATCGTTGGTTAGGTAGCGGGTGGGGAAGTTATCGGTGCCGTCGGCTACCAGATCGTATTGGGGGATGAGTTCTAGCGCATTTTGGGAACTCAGCGGCGCCTCATGCAGCCTCACCTCCACGTTGGGATTGAGGGCCCGAATGCGCTCCCGGGCGATCTGGGCCTTGGGTTTGCCAACATCTTCTACCGAAAAGAGCACCTGCCGTTGCAGGTTGGTTTCGTCAATAGTGTCGAAATCGACAATGCCGAGGCGGCCAACGCCGGCGGCGGCCAGGTAGAGGAGGAGCGGGCTTCCCAATCCGCCCGCGCCGACTACGAGCACCTTGGCGGCTTTCAATCGTTCCTGTCCGGCGCGCCCGAAGTCGGGCAAGGCCAGGTGGCGGGCATAGCGGTGAAGTTCATTGGCGGACAGCGGCATAGACCTGAGTTTTAGAAAAAAATCGAATTTAAACGACTAAAAGGTGGATATATTTTTTAATTAAACAAAATTCCTATATTTTTGATTTTATTCATTAGTCAGAAACTCTTTAGAAGTTCCTGCAGAATATTCATACCGAGCTTTGAGATAAGGGGTGTCATGAAACCGTGGAAGCAAATAGAGAACGGCTCGGTAAGCAAGCCCATCTCCATATCCGCCACGTTGACGACATCTGTCCTATTGACATTCCAACAAAGTATTTGCAATTTAAGAAATTAAAGCTTGTATTCCGGTGTTAGTTAGGTATTTCTCTCCGTCGGAAGCAAAGCTTCAAGATACAAAGTGTTTAATCGGTTTTTGGGATAGCCTCTCTCCATTTTTTGGAGGGGGGCGTTTTTTTTGGATGCTAGCAAGCCTTGGGCTCGGCCGGCTTGCGGTGCTGCAAACCGGGGCGGTTCTCAGCATCTGGGTCACCGGTAGGTGACGGACCCAGCATCCCTTTAATCTTTCCCCATCCGCTCCAACCGCAACCGCTCCGGTCCCCGCAATGCTTCCTTCAACCGCAGCTCCAGGGTTAACGCCCCGTTTTCCCGAAAGAACGCCCCCGGCCCGTAAGCACTTTCAAACGTTAAATTCGTCATATCCAGTTGAAAGCTGTCGATAGATTGGGGGGACATAAAGGGCAGGTGTTGGGTGAGCGACGCTTCCGGCGGCAGCGGCCCCGCCACCTGAAAATATTCTCCCCGCAGGTTGCGATCGCGCATGCCGATAAACAGGACGATGGAAAGGGAGTCGCTCCCGTAGGTATAGGTGCCGACGAGCGCGTCTTTGTTGGTAGGGCGTAGAAGGTAAAGGCGGGTGTCGTAGTAGCGGGCCATGCGGTGATAGTGGAGGGGAGCAGCGGGATTGGTTTGAAAGGCGAAGTGGAAGGTGACCGTATCCCGTTGGTTGTCGGCGTAGAAGTAGTGACCGCGATCCCCGCCGGCTCCGCCCACCGCGCTGCGGGCGTCATCCGGCATTTGGAAGGCCGACAGACTATCCGGCGGAATGGGCCGGCAATTGCGGCATTCGCCGATTTTAATCTTTTGCTGGTCGATTTGGGCGAAGACGCCGTAAAGGTTGGCCGCGCCGGTCATTTCCCGGTAGGGTTCGCACTGGAGCTCGACGGCGAGGGCGGTGGGTTCTCCGGGCTCGGGCTGGCAGGCAAGGAGCAGGAGAGCCAGGGTGCAAATGGTCAGGGTGGTTCGGGTTTTCATGCCGTTGGCGGTTTTGGGGGCAAAGATAAGCCCGGATCTGGGTAGAAAAAAGTAGCCTGCCCTGGGCGTGGGCTTGATGGTTAGCTTAGCCCGGATGATGCATGAGTTTTTCGTAGTGAGCGGCGAATGACGAGGACGGCCAGGAATGGCGCCGCGTA
>CAYWHT010000406.1:0-2333 GCA_964458135.1 uncultured Saprospiraceae bacterium
CTTTTTAGGCAGCCTGAAAGGCTGCTATAACTAAGAAAAATGATCGTTTTTGATCACGTCAGCGTCCTGTAGGCTTGCCCGACCATGCCTGAGCGGGGGGCGACATCATGCTCGCGCCCCCGTCTGGCTCGGGCGTCCTGAGGTGCATACGGGGGAGTGGGTCAGTCCATGCCGCATCTTTCTACGCTCTACCGTTCACTATTGTCCGTTTCCACCGCCAAATCCACCTTTCTTTTCCAGTTTCTGAAACTTTCCCCAGGCCTTTTCCGCCAGCTTTTCGGTAAGCGTTTCGATGTAATAACTACCGGCGGCGGGATCGACTACACGATCAAAGAAGCTCTCCAGTCGCAGGATCTGCTGAACATTGCGGGCGATACGGCGCGTAAAGGTGGTGCTGGGTTCTTCCCTGACGGCGTTAGCCGGCAGGATGTAGAGCCGATCAACACCGCCAATCGCGGCCGACATGCCCTGGATCGTAGCCCGAATCATATTGGTGTATATGTCGTCTTCCTGGGTTTCGGGCGCCAGATGCGCCACGATGGGTGGAAGCTGCCCGTGATGAAGGCCGTAGGCTTCCAACACCCCCGACCAGAGGCGTTTCAGCGCCCGCAACTTGGCGATTTCCACAAAATAGCTTTTCCCCACCGCTACCGATATTTGCATGCCCGCGTTCGTCCGTTCCGGCCGTACGCCACGCTCGTCGAGTTGGGCCAAATACTCACTGCCCTTAGCGATAGTGTAGGCCAGCTCCTGACTGGTATCTTCCGTGCCGCCGTGAAAATGACTGGCATTGAGCTGGAGCACTTTGAAGGCGGGAAGTTTTTCTTCCCGAAGATGGAGGGCCGCCACCAGTGGATCCCATTGGGGCTCGCTCCAATCCAAATAGGGGTCGAAATCCACCGAGCCGCTTACCTGGGCAGGATCGTCCCCCTTTTTACGCAATAGGCTTTCCACTTGCTGCAATAGAGCCAGGGGCTCTTTGCCAGGAAAGTTCTCCGCGAAGTGCAAAGATTGCTCCGGCAAACCGGTAGCCTCCAGGTATTGCTCCAACTCAGCGTCTTCCCACCGCCGCATCATCTTGAGCAGGGGAGCGTTTACCCCTCCTTGTCTGCCCTCGCGCACTTGCTCGACGGCGGCGCCGGCATCATCAAGGCTGATGTATTCACCGACTTCCCAGGTGTTTTGCGCTTTGCCGAAAAGCCCGGGATTCGGTAAAGCCTCCAGATCACCGGCTACGTAAAACGGATCAACCGTCAGCTCTCCTTCCAGTTGCCAACGTAAGTCTTCCAGGGCGCGTCCCTTCAAATCTTTACGGGCCTTCTCAATCCATTCTTCTTTACTGACGGGAGAAAATTCGGTAAAAAGCTGCGCTTCCTTTGCCATAGGTGTATTGTTTGAAAAGGGCGTATTGCTCTTGGCGATAAATTTATATATTCAATTCCGGTCACGAAAGGCTCGCCGGGCTTTTGTCCAACTTTTTTTCAAACTGCGGGTTATTGAGGATGAAGCTCCTAAGAAGAATTATGAGTAAATCGTCTTACATCTATTTCGATAATAACGCTACCACTCCGACCGATCCGCGGGTAATAGAGGCCATGTTGCCCTATTTTTACGAAAAGCCCGGCAACGCCTCCAGCCGCCACCATGCTTTGGGCTGGGCGGCCGCCGAAGCCGTGGAGCAGTCCCGCCAACGCATTGCGGATCTGTTGCGGGTAGCGCCCGAGGAGATCGCCTTCACCTCCGGGGCCACGGAATCCGTCAATACCATCCTCAAAGGTATTTTTGACCTTTACCGACCTAAAGGAAGCCATATAATTACGGTGACATCCGAGCATAGCGCCGTACTGAATGTTTGCCGGAGGTTGGAAAAAATGGGCGCCGAAGTCACTTACCTGGACGTGGATAGCGACGGCTTGATCGATCCGGAAGCACTGGAAGCGGCCATTAGGCCCGACACCGTATTAGTCTCGGTCATGTGGGCTAATAACGAAACCGGGGTCATTCAACCCATGGAAAAAATTGGTGAAATTTGCGAAGGCCGGGGCGTCCTCTTGATGAGTGACGCCACGCAGGCCGTGGGAAAAATTCCGGTAGCCCCCAAAGCCGCCGGCGTTCACCTGATGGCTTTTTCCGCCCATAAACTCTACGGGCCCAAAGGCGTAGGGGCTTTTTACATCAGCCGGCGCCGCCCCCGCGTTAAATTGACTCCGTTGCTCGAAGGCGGGGGGCAGGAAAACGGCCTGCGATCCGGAACGCTCAATGTGCCCGGAATCGTAGGATTCGGTGAAGCCGTAGAGTTGTGCGCCCGGGAAATGGATAACGAGGCCGTGCGC
>CAYWHT010000406.1:2343-4549 GCA_964458135.1 uncultured Saprospiraceae bacterium
CCTCTCCCAAATGCGAGACCATCTGGAAAACACCTTGTTGCGAGAAGTGAAAGAGACCTATCTCAACGGCTCACGGGAACGCCGGCTTCCCCACGTTAGCAATCTCTCTTTCCGTTACGTCGAAGGCGAAAATTTGATGACCCATTGCAACCGGCTAATCGCCCTTTCGGCGGGCTCGGCCTGCGCATCCGCCTCCTTGGAACCTTCCCACGTGTTGCAAGCCATGGGCATGCCCGATGACCTGGCGCACAGCGCCATCCGCTTCAGTCTGGGCCGGTTTAATCGCACCGAAGAAATCGAGCGAGCCCTGCCCCTCCTTATCGAAGGCGTCGGGCACCTGCGCTCGCTGAGCCCGGCATGGGAACTCTACCGGGACGGCGTCGATCTGGATAACATCGAATGGCCAAGCGAAGCGCAAAGGTAGCCGGGTAGCAGAGCGGACATCGAACCAGAACGAACGTTCACCACTCGCAACTTTTTCCAATAATTACTATTTTTGTTCTAAGAGGTGAAAAAATCGAATCTATGGTATACGTTGCTGACAGTGCAAAAACCCAAATCGACAAGATACGCAGCCGGGAAGGATACGGCAAAGATTACTTCGTCCGGGTGGAGGTGACCAGTGGCGGTTGTTCCGGACTGACGTACAACCTGGACTTCGACAACGAAGCCCGGCCCGATGATCAGGAATTTGAAGATAAGGGCGTAAAGATCGTCACCGATCTTAAAAGCTTTCTCTACTTGTGCAATACCACCCTGGAGTTTTCGGGGGGGCTCAATGGCCAGGGGTTCCATTTTAATAACCCCAACGCTTCGCGCACCTGTGCCTGTGGGGAAAGCTTTGCGGTTTAAGGCGCCCATTTAGTGCCTACCCGGGAAAGTAAAAAACTCCAAAGGGGCTTGCCCGCTTTGGAGTTTTTTCTACCTTCAGGTAAAAGCGCCAAACCAAAATGCTCAGAATTGCCTACGACGCCAGAAAGCTGTTCAATAACTTTACCGGTTTGGGCAATTACAGCCGTACCCTGCTGCGCAATCTGAGCACTTACTTTCCGGAAGACCTTTACTTTCTCTTTACCAACCAGGTGGTCCGCCACGAAGAAACTTCCTATTTCCTCAATAGCCCGATGTTTCACGTGCAATACCCGGCCGCCATGAGCCCCATCCGCGCCCTAAAACGCCCCGGCACTCGCCGGTTAATCCAGCGCCACCATATCGAATTATTTCACGGTCTGGCCAACGAACTACCCTACCAGGTACACCAAATGCCAGTAAGCACCCTGGTCACCATCCACGACCTTACCTTCAAACGCTATCCGCATTACTACAGCTACCTGCAGCGCCAGCGCCTCGACATGCAATACCGCCACGCCTGCCGCCACGCCGACCGCCTGGTGGCCACCAGCCACAATACCAAGAAAGACATCGTGGAGTTTTACGAAGTCGATCCCCAACGCATCGAGGTCATTTACCAGTCCTGCAATGAACGTTACCTGCAGGAAAAGCCGCCCAAAGTGATCCGGTCGGTGCGCAAGCGCTACCAGCTTCCCGAAGCCTATCTCTTGTACGTGGGCGCTATTACGCCGCGCAAAAATCTATTAACCCTCATTCAGGCGCTGGAACTGATCCCCCCCGACCGACGCCTGCCCTTAGTCGTGGTGGGGCGAGGACAGAACTACCTGCGGGAAGTCAAGCGCTACATCGCCCGCCGCCGGCTGGGCCGCTGGGTGCAGTTTTTACGCCCCGATTTTGAGGATATGCCGGTACTCTACCAACAGGCGCGCTTATTCGTTTATCCCTCGCGTTACGAAGGCTTCGGCATTCCCATCCTCGAGGCCTTGTTTAGCCGAACGCCGGTTATCACCTCCAACGTGGCTTCCATGCCCGAAGCAGCGGGCGCCGACGCCTACCTCGTCAATCCGGAAGCCCCCGAAGCCCTCGCCCACGGCATCGAAACCGTACTGGCCGATGAAGCCCTTCGCCAAAATATGATCGAGCAAGGATTTATCCACGCCCAGCAATTCCTCGGCGAACCACTCACCCGCCAATTGCGGCAGCTTTACGAAAGTATGCGGCAGGACGCTTCCTAACCCGGATTATGCATGAATTCATCTACTGCCCGCCCAGTGAAATAAAGTGAAGCTTTACCTGCGGTATTTCACAGGGCCCGCCATTCTTGGGCGTCCTCGTCAGTCGACGCTCACCGTAT
>CAYWHT010000407.1:0-4513 GCA_964458135.1 uncultured Saprospiraceae bacterium
TGAAATACCGCAGGTAAAGCTTCGCTTTATTTCACAGGGCGGGCAGTTTGGCTTCTCGTGACGAAGAACCCATGCATCATCCGGGCTAAATTTATCCCTAAAGCGTTTACCAGGTTTACCCGGGCGAAGTATGAGGAGGGGCGCCCATAACCAATAACCTGGCGAACCCCAAAACGGGTAGGAGTCACCACCAATAATTATGGAAGACAAAATCAAAGCCGGAATCCGGGCCAGTCTGACCATCAAGCAGGAAATGCTGGCCGACGAAAGGCTCATCCAAACCGTAGCAGCGGTCGTTCAGGCCGGCGTCGATTGCTTCCGCTCGGGCGGCAAGACGCTCTGGTGCGGCAATGGCGGTAGCGCCGCCGACGCTCAGCATCTGGCGGCCGAACTCTCGGGCCGCTTTTATCTGGATCGCGAACCGCTCTTCGCCGAGGCCCTGCACGTCAATACCTCTTTCCTCACCGCGGTCGCCAATGACTACGGTTACCGGGAGGGCTTCGCCCGCATGGTCCGCGCCGCAGGCCGCCCCGGCGATCTGCTCTTCGCCCTTTCCACTTCCGGCAATTCCCCCAATATCCTGCGCGCCATCGAAGACGCCCGCTCCGCCGGCATGCAGATCGTCGGGCTCACGGGGCGCGGTGGCGGCCAAATGCGCGACCGTTGCGACTGGATCATCCACATTCCTTCCGACGATACGCCCCGAATTCAGGAGGGGCATATGGTGGTGGGCCACTTGCTGTGTGAATTGATCGAAGCGGCAATGTTTGATGATCAAGAAGGGGAGGAGGGGAGGAGTTGAGGAGGGGAGGGTTTTCCGGGCAATCACGGCTCGCGCGTTGATTGCAACATTGCCAAGTAGCCATTTAAACGCTTCCATTTACGCATGCCGCCCCCCTCAACGCAAGTTTTTATTATATTGGGCGAATTTAAAGATATTTTTAACGGTCTTCTCTCCCCCGAAGCCTTACCAAACTGAATGAAAATGGCATTCGAACCTTCCGAGCGTTTTAACAGAGTAGAGCAGGTGCTGCGCGACAATCTATCGCCGGCCCTTACTTTTTTCAACGCCAATCCCACCGTTGTTTTGCTGAATACCGCAATGTTTGGGATTGAAATGATTTTTCGATTCCTTAAACTCGGTTCGCGCATCAAAAAGAAGTTGCGGGAAGCAGAAATGGCGTTGGACCAAAAGGTGCGTTCCGAGGGTATCTTTCGCATCCCCATCCATATTGGCCTGCAGGATACGGAAGTCATTACCTTTTTTCTACGCGGGGAGTGCCAGCTGTCCTTTCCCGAAATCTACCGGCAAATGAAGCCGGAGATTGACGTACTGATCAACAGTTCGGATCATGCGGCGAAGAAGGACGCCTTCGACAGCCTGAAGGTGGCCTACCGCTTGATGTGGGAATCCGATGTGCTGACCGATAAAAATCTGGCGAAAGACCCCTTCCTGGATGACCTGATTGGAAAATGGATCGATCCGGGAAATTTTGAATTCCGGGATCTCGTTTTAGAGTGCAAGCCTTTTCTGGCGCAGCAGGAGCTTTCGATACCCGCTTTGCGGGAGATGCTGCCCGATTATGCGCGGTTGGAGCTCAACAAAGAACAAAACGTGACCAATAAGATGACGCACGAGCAATTGCTCGCGGTCAACGACGCGATCAGCGAGATGACCTGGGATGTACTGTTGCACCGGGAAGATAATTCTATCGAAAAAACGATGGCTTTTCTGGTTACGCACCGCATTGAGGTGCTTCATCAGGAAATTACCGAATTGGAAACCCGGCGCGATCAGTTGAGCGCACTGCCTCCGGAGGAGATGACCCCGGCGCGGGAGCGCGAGCTAGTGCAGCTCAATCAGCGTCTGGATGACAAGGCCTTAATGAAAGAGCGCCTGGAATCAGTAGACACCCAAATGTAGGCGCTCCCCTTTTTTTCAACCCCTTTAACCTTAGCGATACCTATGCGTGTAAATGTAAAATTATTAATGTGGCCGGTCGCATTGCTGCTTTTGTTGTCGGCCTGTAGAGCATCTAAAGCGCGTATCGAGTCGCGCTACGTCGAGGCTCGGAACGCTTATTATTCGGGTCTTTTTGAAAACAATCTCACCGGCGCGCTGAAGCGGGTAACTGCCTTGTTGCAAGGGCGCCCCGACGATCTGTCCGCCCGCATGTTGCGCGCCCAGATCTACCTGCAGCAGTACCGACAGGCGCGGCTCGGCAACCGGCCGTACCGGGAAGCGCTTCAAAATTGCATTTTGGATCTGCAAATTGCCGATGATTATCCGGCGCCGCGCGGCTCGGTGGAAAGCTGGGTGCGCCCCCGCGTCTACACCACCATCGGCGATATTCTGTTGATCGAGGGAGTAAGACTTGGAGAGCAGGAAGAAGAAGACGCTGCCTGGGCCGCTTACGGCGCCTTTGACGCCGCCGGCCGTTTTTTTGCGGCTTCTTACCAACTGGCGGTCAGCCTTCCGGGGCGCGATACCATTGCCGCGCTGGATAAAGAACGGGAAAACGCCGCCGGCGGCTACGTACAATCCCTCAATGGGCAAATTTCCGCCATCACCAAGATGTTCAAGCCCACCAACCCGCTCCTCAGGGCCGAGCAGGACAGCCTGGTCCGCCTGGCACGGAGGGTGCTGACTGGAGAAGACAAAGACATCCCCGATTTTCCCCTGCGGCTCTTGCGCATCGACCCCAGCTTTCACAAAGATGCCGCCAGCCTGGCGCGCCTGGAAAATAACAACTATTTCTCCTCCATCCTGCAGCTCTGCGAAGCCAACGCCAGGGGTAATGACGAACAATTGCGCGCCCTCTGGCGGCAGGTGCGCAACAACTTCAAAACGGCGGCCTTTCACGACGCCACCGCCAAGGTCCTGAGCGGTGAAGCGCCCGAGGCGGGAACGCCCCGACGACTGAAATGGGCTTATCAGCGCTATGGGGATAGCCTTTGCCCGCGGCAATAACAAGCTCTTCAAGTCAGCAGTCACAAATTTTGGATTGACAGACTATAATTTGCATAAGTATTTCAACCAGTATGAACAACGATAAGACGGGAATCTGGAAGCGGACCTTTCTGCTCATCCGGGATATATTTAATCACCTTTCCCGGCTCCTGTGGTACGGTAGGGTGAGTGTAGCGGCGTTGCTCGTCATTTTTGCGAGCATATGGTTTACGCCTCAGGGGCAGGATATTCTGGTGGGCATGCCGGAAAAACACAGCCGGGTTGTTACCGCGATGATTCTCATTACGGCCATGGCGACCCTAAACTGGTACTATCCCCGTTTGTTTTATCCCTCTAACGCCGACCAATTTCAATCTTTACGCGCCTTTCTAGGGGGCGTGTTCCGGCGATCCATGCACACGCAAACCCCACCCTCAGGGCCTAAGGAACGCGCTGCTTCGGTAGTGAAGCCTTCTGGCGCGCGCCAGTTTTCGGTACATCCGCTGCGGCGACGCTTTACGCCCTCCGGCACGAGCTTGCGGGGGCGAAGCGCGCCAACCGGTAAGAGGAGGCGCAGCCTGCGCCAGCGCATCGGGGAGGGCGTGTCCGTGATGTTGCCCCGTTTTCTGGGAGTATGGACTTTTCTGCTGCTGAGCGGCGGCCTGCTGTTGGTGCATTGGCGATCCCAGGAAGTCTGGGTTGGCGACAGCCTGACCTTTTTGCTCCTGCTGGGCAGCATACTGGCGGCCGGGATTATTACTTACAGTTTGCAGCGCGTGCAGGCCTGGTTGAGCCGCAAGCATCGCTGGCTGATTATCGCCGGGGTTTTGTTATCGGCCGTATTGCTCATGGGCCCCTACGCGGTCAATACCGGATGGGGCTTGCCCGTACTCGCCTTGAGCTACGTGCTGATGGCGCTGGTATTCGGTATTTTCGTAACGGTGCGCACCAAAGCGCTGATCCTGGCGCAGTATTTTAACGACGATCGCATGGCCGCCATCAGTCTCCTCATCACGGGGATATCGGCGGTGGCTTTTGTGCTGTTGCATTTGGATGATTCCGTTCACTGGGTATTTCCACTCAATATTTTGTTATTGGGGTTGGTGTTTTACATCTGCGTCATTAATCTGATTCTATTTTTGGGTCAAAGCCGCAATACTTATTTTCTGAACATTTTCATCGTATTTTTTATTGTCATGGCCGCCATCTGGCAAACGCCCCTGCACCGGATTACCGAGACGGAGGCGCCGCTGCCCGAGTCCGGAAGGGTAGCCTTCAATAAATATTTAGAGACCTGGCTGGCGGATCGTGGTATTCAGCAAGCCGGGCAGAAGGATTCGGCGGCTACGACCTCGCGGCCCTATCCCGTATTTCTGGTGCTCGGAGAGGGAGGTGGTTCCCGGGCGGCCTTCTGGACCAATTTGGTGTTAACCACTTTACAGGATACGACCCGGGGAGCTTTCGCCGAGCATTGCCTGGCGATTACTTCCGTTTCGGGCAGTTCTTTTGGCAGCGCCAGCTTTATCGCCATGCTAGAAGCGGCGCGTGAAGCGGGGCGCGCGC
>CAYWHT010000408.1:0-1471 GCA_964458135.1 uncultured Saprospiraceae bacterium
ACCCACCAAATCCCCTTCTTCTAAGACCGGGATGGCGTGAAAGCGGTTTTCCATAAATATTTCCAGGGCCACATTGATGCGGTCATCGGCAGTGAGCTTTGCCAAACCGGTGGTCATGATGTCTTCCACATTGTAAACCCGGAGGCGCGCGTCATTGACGAAGCGATCTTCTTCGTTGCGCTGGAAGCCGTAGAGGAAATGCATGAAATCGGACTTACTAATCATACCGACAATTTCCTTGTAGCGCACCACCGGAATGTGGTGGATTTTGTTTTGCTCAAAAATCTCTTTAACCGCGGTGAGCTTATCCTTGGGATTCACCGTGATCAGCTTGGATGACATGATCGTCTTTACCGGAGCCAGAACATTCATATTTGTAAATTTTGATACTAAATTATTGTATTTTAGTTGGATGGACTAAACCTACCTCCGCAATATCTCAAGCAATTATTGGCGGCTCGATGATTTCCATCATTTTTGCCGGCTGATTAATATCAGTTGTAGAATTTCGTTGGAGCGGTTCTTTCTGGTAATCATTAGTTAATCCCTTATTCACTTCCAATTCACAGAAGATCGGTTGTTTTGAAGTTGCCTCGTGCTTCGGGCGTTAAAGGCATTATGTACCCTTAGCTGACGGCAATTATTACCCTATTTTTTTCAACGCACCACATTTCAACCGCAATCACAGCATGAAAAACCTTATCACCTTTCTGATCGCTCTTTTTCTTTGCCCGATATTGTGGGCCCAAAACGGTTCCACCCTTTACCAGGATGACCTGGTCACGGAACGCAGTGGCACGATGGGTTTCAATCCCGACTGGGCGCCCTTTTACCACGGTGTGGCTTCCGGTGATCCGCTGGCCGATCGCGTTATCATTTGGACGCGCGTAACCCCCGGGGAAATGGATAACGAACCCATTGAAGTGCAATGGCGGGTAGCCACCGATGTCCAACTCGAGAACGTGGTGCAGTCCGGCGCCTTCACTACCGGTCCGGAACGCGATTACACCGTGAAAGTAGATGTCACGGGCCTGGCCTCCAATACGACCTACTATTACGGGTTCAGCGCCATGGATCGCAATTCGCTTACCGGTCGCACCAAGACCACCCCAACCGGTGATCAAGCCGAACATCTGAAATTCGGCGTCGTGTCCTGCAGCAACTTCCAGGCCGGCTATTTCAATGCCTATCAACGCCTGGCCGAACGCAACGACCTGGACGCCATCATTCACCTCGGCGATTACATCTACGAACAAGGTAGCGGACAGTACGGGCAACTCGCCGGCGAGCGCCCCATTGAGCCGGAAGAAGAACTGCTCAGCCTCGAAGACTACCGGGCTCGCTATTCCACCTACCGCCTGGATACCAGCTTGGCCCGGGTGCACCAACAACATCCCTTCATCACCGTCTGGGACGATCACGAAAGCGCCAACGACTCCTACACCGGCGGCGCCGAAAATCACCAGCCGGA
>CAYWHT010000408.1:1481-4508 GCA_964458135.1 uncultured Saprospiraceae bacterium
AATCATACAACATCACCCCCCAAAATCACAATCACTAAACCAAATCTCATAGCCAACCACGCAAAGCTAACGCCAAGCAAGTTTACTTCGAATGGCTGCCCATTCGCGACACCGAAGACCAAAGCGTATTCCGGAAGATCAGCTATGGCAACCTGATGGACCTCATCATGCTGGACACCCGCCTGGAGGGGCGCGAAAAGCAAATCTTCGACATCAATGCTCCGGAACTGCAAGACACCAGCCGCACCCTCCTCGGCGCCGAACAAAAAGCCTGGCTATTTGACCAGCTATCCAACTCCTCGGCTAAGTGGAAAGTCATCGGTCAACAAGTTATCTTTTCCGAATTCAATATCGGCTGGGGCGCTTTGCTCGACACCACCCAAACCTTCGCCCAGGCCGAAAGCGTGGCCCTCGATATCTGGGACGGTTATCCGGCCGAGCGCAGCCAGGTCATCGATTTCATCAATACCAACCAAATCGGCAATACGGTTATTCTGACGGGGGACTTCCATACCGCCCTGGCCTTCGACGTTACGGCTCAGCCGGTTAACCTCACCATTAGTGATATTCCCGACCTGGGAGAAGTTCCCGTTTATTTATCCAGTGATAACTACGACCCCGCAACGGGTGAAGGCGCCATCGGAGTGGAATTCGCCTGCCCGAGTATTACTTCCGCCAATTTTGACGAGAACTTTAACCTGGAGTTGGCCCAGATAGCCCAGCTTCAAATCAATCAGCCGCTTCAGCAAGGCATCTTCGACCTGGGCAACCCCAACCCGCACCTAAAATACGCCGACCTGATCCAAAACGGCTACTACATCCTCGATGTCAAAGCCGATAGCGTGCAGGCCGATTACTTTTTTTCCAATATCCTTGAGGTAGTCGAGGAGGAAACCTTTGGCCAGGCTTGGTACACCCGGGATGGCGCCAACCATTTGGTGCAAGCCGCGGCTCCCAGCGCGCCTAAAGCTCAGCAGGAGGAGCCCGCGCCCGCCAATCCGCCCCAGAACGAAACCACCAGCGTGGAGGACCCTCAAATTGAGGATGCCAAATTCGCCCTGCTTGGCGTTTACCCCAACCCCTTCCAAAAGCTCAACACCCTGCACTACTCGCTCAACGAGGCAGCCCGCATGAAAGTACAGCTGTTTGATGTAACGGGGAAGCCGGTGCGCACTTTACTCGACCAACGGGTGCAACCGGGCATCTTCTCCCTGGAGTTGGACGCCTCCAACCTGCCCGAGGGCGCTTACTTCTACCAAATCCGGGTGGATGACCGGCAGTATTCGGCTAAGGTCGTTGTGGAGCGGTAAGCTTGGAATGGTTAGCACCCCATCCTCCCTTCGGCCGGGTAAACCCGGTGGTGTGAAGCACTAGTTAAAAGACCAGTGTTGTACCGATTTGGCGCAGCCGGTTTGTCGAAAAGATGAGCTTTAAAGATAGCTTGGCGCTCCGTAGGGGCAGCCTTGACCGGGGGGTAAGGAGCCGGCTATGGCTCATATCCCCCGGCCCAATTCAACAACAATTTGTATCTTCCGGCAAACAAAAAACATAGCGGATGGAACGCTCGGAGATTATCTACTTTTTACTGATCGGCTTGATTGCCGGCTGGTTGGCCGGGCTGATTATGAAAGGCTCTGGCTTGGGGCTCATCGGTAATATCGTGGTGGGCATCATTGGCAGTTTTATCGGCGGGTACATTTTTACTTAGTTCGCTCCATCCTAACGGCGGGGGTTGGGGCTGTCATCTTGCTCTGGATTGCCCGCTTACTCAAATAACCCAGCATGGAAGAGCGGATCAAAAAGTGGCGCATGATCCTTGGGCAGACGGCCGATCCGCAGGGAGAAGCTGCGCTGGAAGGGGAGGAGGCGGGCATCGATCAGGTGTTGGAGGCGCTTTACGATCAGGATCGGCAAGGCGGGCTTGGCGATGCCGCTCCCGACGTCAATCGTTGGTTGGGAGATATTCGGCGGTACTTTCCTAGCCCACTGGTGCGAATCCTGCAGCGCGACGCCCTCGAACGCCTGGGGCTGGAAGAGATGCTGCTGGAGCCGGAATTATTGGATGCTCTGGAGCCCGACCCGCACCTGGTCGGGATGATTCTCAACCTGCAGTCGGCTATGCCCGAAAAAACTCGCATTACCGCCCGGGATTTAGTGCGGCGACTGGCCCGGGATGTGGAAGCGCGGCTCCGCAACCCGCTGCGGGAAGCCATCCGCGGAAGCCTGAACCGGGCGCAACGTAACCGCCATCCCAAACTGCGCGATATCGACTGGAACCGCACCATCCTCAAAAACCTCAAAAATTACCAGCCGCAATACCAAGCCGTCATCCCCGAGCGCCTCACCGGCTACGGCCGCCGCCGCCAGATGCTCAAACAAGTAATTCTTTTGGTGGACCAGAGCGGCTCGATGACTGGTTCTGTAGTGTATGCGGGGATTCTCGGATCGATTATCGCTTCTCTGCAAGCCGTACGCACCCACCTCGTCGCCTTCAGCACCAGCCTGGTCGATCTTTCCGATAAGCTGGAGGACCCCACCGAACTCCTCTTCGCCACCCAGTTGGGCGGCGGCACCGATATCAACCGGGCGGTGGCCTACGGGCAGGGGCTCATCCAGCAACCCCACGACAGCATCGTAGTTCTGATCAGCGATCTTTTCGAGGGCGGCCGACCGGAGGAGTTGTTAGAACGGGCGGCCGCCATTCAGGCTTCCGGCGCGCAGTTTATCTCCTTATTGGCGCTCGATGACGAGGGCGCCCCGGCCTTTGACCGCCGTATTGCAGGGCGTCTGGCCCGCCTGGACATTCCCAGCTTCGCCTGCACGCCCGAACAATTCCCCCGGCTCATCGCGAGCGCCATCAACCGGGAAGATATCTACCAGTGGGCCGCCCGGGAGAAGGTTCACCTGCACTTATAGTCCAACAACCCAGGATTTCGCTTCGCGTCTACTGGGTGGTGTGACATTAGGGCGCAGCTATTTTTTTAGCCCGGATGATGCATGAGTTTTTCGTAGTCAGCGGCGCAAATG
>CAYWHT010000409.1:0-2814 GCA_964458135.1 uncultured Saprospiraceae bacterium
CGTTTGCTGGGAGCTAGAGTTGAGGAAGCCGTTACCGGTATCGATCCACAGGTTATAGTCTGACAACCCAAAATTTGTGAATTCTGACTTGCTCTTTTTCCGCCTTGCTGCGTTGGAAAGCCTCGACAGAACTTAGGCTATGCCTACGTTTTCCGCCTTGCCAGCCGAAAAAATAGCGGCGTCATATTTTCACAAATCCTGAGTTGTCAGACTATAAATTGCCAAAACACAAGATTCGAAACACGATTATTGACCGTAGAGTTCAGAAACAGCCTTACAACGCCATCACGGCAATGTCAATAACAATCTGACTCATTGGATTTTCAACACTCGGATTCCGGCGCTTTTCTTCAAAAGCGATGCAAATATACCAGCTTTGAGGAATTTTAAAAACTTAGAATAAAATCTTTTTTACTTTTGTAGGGCCCTGAAATAGGAGGGTTGTCTGAAAAACTTATTGATCGGGGAACTTGTCCATTTATAGGGAACACGATAGTTTTTTACTCTTTAATTATTGTTATATTTACACTAAGCCGGTAAAGGGCCGGCATACCCGCGCCTTTTGAGCCCCGGTGACACATTACAAAACCAAAAGATATTAAGCCCATGCCGAACAAGATTGCCATTAACGGATTCGGCCGGATTGGCCGGCTAACCCTTCGGTATCTTCTCGAGAAAAAGGATGTCGAAGTCGTAGCAATCAACGACTTGACGGATGACGCTACGCTTGCGCACCTTTTTAAGTATGATTCAGCCCAAGGACCTTTCGAGGGCACGGTAGAGACGGCGCAGGACAAACTGATCATCAACGGAAAAGAAATCCATTCTTATTCCGAGCCCGAGCCGAGCAAATTGCCCTGGAAAGACCTTGACGTGGATTTGGTACTGGAGTGCACGGGTATTTTCCGGTCCAAAGAAAAGGCCGGGAAACATCTCGAGGCCGGCGCCCGCGACGTTATCATCTCGGCTCCCGCCAAGGGTGGTGACGTTCAAACCATTGTGTTAGGGGTCAATGAAGACGAACTTGACCGCCGCGCCAATGTCTTCTCCAATGCATCCTGCACCACCAACTGTCTGGCGCCCGTTATCAAAATCCTCCAGGACAATCTTGGCATCGAGGTAGGTTCCATGACGACCATTCACGCTTACACGGCAGATCAGCGCATCCAGGATGCGCCCCATAGTGATCTTCGGCGCGCCCGGGCGGCCGCTTTCAATATCGTTCCCACCAGTACGGGAGCCGCCAATGCCGTGGGCAAAGTCATTCCGAGCATCGCCGGCAAATTATCCGCGATCGCCATACGGGTACCGGTCATTTCCGGTTCCATGATCGAAGTAAACGCGGTGCTGGAAAAAGAAACTACTGCGGAAGAAATTAACGCCCTCTTCCGTGCTCAGGCGGAAGGCTCGCTCAAGGGTATTCTGCAGTATACCGAAGATCCCATTGTATCGAGCGATATTGTACGCAATACGCACTCTTCCATTTTCGACGGGCAGATGACCGCCGTTAACGGGCGCATGGCCAAAGTAGTCAGTTGGTACGATAACGAAGCCGGCTATTCTGCACGCCTGGCCGATTTGGCCCAATTCTTCCTGACTAAGGAAAAGGCTTTTGCCTAAAAAATAGTCAACAGCCGCAGCCAGGGGGATACCAACTAAAGATGGCTCACAATGCGCCATTTTTAGTTTTACAAGCGAGTTTCAGCCAGGATAAATCTGAGCAGGGCCGTCGTTTTCGGTCCACTATATTTCTGACGGTAGTTTTAGCTGAAACTTCACTTTTGACACCCCCTGGCTGGACGGCCTTCGATCTTTCCCACACCCTTGAATGCCCAAAACCCACATACCCATGCAACTTGATTTTCAAGGCAAAAAAGTATTAGTGCGGGTGGACTTCAACGTGCCACTCGACGATGATTTTCGAATTACTGATGACACTAGAATCCGCGCCGCCATTCCCACCCTCAAACAGATTATTGACCAGGGCGGAGCGGCCATTCTCACTTCCCACCTGGGCCGTCCCACCAAGAAGCTGCTCCCCGATGGCTCTATCGACAAGCAAAGGTTTACGCTGCGCCACGTCGTCGGCCATCTTTCCAGTCTCCTCGGCGTAACGGTCAAATTTTGCGATGAAACCATCGGGGAAAAAGCCGCCGCCATGGCATCCGAATTGAAAACCGGCGAGATCCTCATCCTGGAAAATACCCGTTTCCATCCCGGCGAAAAAAAGGGTGACGAAACCTTTGCCCGGCAACTGGCCGACCTGGCCGATTTATACGTCAACGATGCGTTTGGCTCCGCTCACCGGGCCCACGCCTCAACGACTACGGTAGCCCAATATTTCAAGCCGGAAGAGAAAACCTTTGGCTTCTTGATGCAAAAAGAAATCGAAGCGGCGGATAAAGTCCTGCACCAACCCGACCGCCCCCTGACCGCCATTATCGGCGGCGCCAAGGTATCCGATAAAATTATGCTGTTGGAACGGCTTATCGATTTTGTCAATACTTTAATCGTGGGGGGCGGCATGGCGTACACTTTTCTCAAAGCACAGGGCGGCCAGATAGGCAATTCCCTGGTGGAGGAAGAAAAGCTCGACCTGGCCAATCAGTTACTGGAAAAAGCCCGCAATAATAATGTCCAGCTGCTGCTTCCGGAAGATTCGATCATTGCAGACAAATTTGCCGCCGACGCCAAAAGCGAAACGGCCCCCAGCAACGCCATACCCGAAGGTTGGATGGGGCTAGACATCGGCCCCAAAGCCCGCGATTCCTTTGGCGAAGCGATCCGCAACGCCCGCACCATCCTGTGGAATGG
>CAYWHT010000409.1:2824-4461 GCA_964458135.1 uncultured Saprospiraceae bacterium
ATGGGACTGGCCAACTCGATCAGCTACGTATCTACGGGAGGCGGCGCCATGCTAGAGTATCTCGAAGGCAAAGAATTGCCCGGCATTAAGGCAATTAAGGCTTAGCCCGGATTAGTTAGTTGCACTGAAGAAGCCCGGCTCATTCCAACGCTACGGGTCGGTACTTCGGGTTGCGCAGCTGCAGAGTGAGCAGGCGGGTCGTCCAGTCCTGCGCCGGCGGATTAGTCTCCGGCCGGGTCGTCCGGCCCGCTTGGCGGATAACCGGCTGCCCGGGCGCCGGAAGCGGATCCTGTTCCAGAGCGGTCACATCGAAGTCCTCCGTGCTGGTAATGAGCTTAAAATAAGAGCTGCTGTATTTCCAGTTATATTGTTCCACCTGCGGTTCGTAATCCAGCTCGATACGGTCGCCATCCATCACCCAAACCGATTGACCCGGCTCCAATAAAGTGACGCCCCGGGGCAATAAACGGGTGTAAATCTGAAAGTTGGTCGAAAGGTACAGAAAGGCTACGTACAACGGGCGCTCCATCCGGTTGTACAACCGAATGCGGATGGCGCCTCCGGGGCGCCCATCGGGACCGCGACCGTAATCCATTTCGCAAGCCTCATTATCGAAAGCCACGGGCAACTCCTCGCCCCCTTTACCGAGCCGGTAGAAAGATACGCTTACCGGATGCTCTGCGTACCAATAGGTGTTGGGATTGTGCAAATTCTTTACAAATTCCCATTGCGCCATATGTCTTAGGTACCTGCAAATGATCTGTGCATTGTAATCGCTATGCCCTTCCAAAAAGGGAACCAGTGGATGGTTTTCCTCCTCCGCGGGCGTAATGGCGTATCCCCGCGCTTCCACCTGTACACTGTAGTCGGCCTGATACTCGTGCTCCGCCAGGAGCAGATTTTTGCTGCAGCCAGTCAATTGCCGCCGCAGGGGTTCCATTCCGCGTTCCCCCCCTTGCCGGAGACGCAGAAAAGCCTTAACGGAACTGGAAAGGAACTGGTCGAAAAAAGCCCGGTAAACATTGCCGATAGGAGGCGCCGGACCGGTAAAGCGCAGCTCCGAAGCGCCAGCTTCGATACGACCTATGCGGGCCTGATACGTTTCTGTTCCATCTTCCGAGACCACTTTGACTGTTTCGGCCTGGGGAGAAACACCCTGTAGATGCCCCAAGTCCATCCACCAACCCCTTTCCGGGCGGTAAAAAACGCGGCCATAGAGGGGGTTGCCCGCCTTGGCTTCCCGGTCCAAAAAAAAGCGAAAGACTTCGGTGGGCTCGCCGGGAGCTACGTATACCTGGGGCGTTTGCCGGAAATGGTTTTTGATCAGGTTGCGCAGGCGGCTTTGCAGATCGTAATACGTAACCACTCCATCCGAGCGTTGCAAAACATCGAGCAGATGATGGGTGAATACCCCCCTGCCCTGCCATTCAAAGGCGGATTCATCCGGAGCGCAAGCCGATAATTGCACGTGCCGCCCCTCCGGCAAGCGGTCGGACATGGTGGCGCCGCGTATTTTTTCTTCGCTTAGTACGGGAGCAAACAGAAAATCCGACCACAAACGCTCCGGAAAGCTCCAGTTATCCTCGCGGGGTAAAAACTGACGCCGGGTGGCGCCCGCTTGGTTGCGTGTATTGTAA
>CAYWHT010000410.1:0-4455 GCA_964458135.1 uncultured Saprospiraceae bacterium
GGGGGGCACGTTTTCCCCGCCATCGCCATTGCCGACGCCATAAAGGAAAAACTTCCCGAAGCGGAGTTGCTGTTTGTCGGCGCCGAAGGGAAGCTGGAAATGGAAAAAGTCCCGAAAGCGGGATACCCCATTGAGGGGTTATGGATCAGCGGCTTTAGCCGCCAATTGACATGGCGAAATTTGCTCTTTCCCGTAAAGCTGCTGAGCAGCCTGTGGAAAGCTTTTGGCATCCTGCGCCGTTTTCGTCCTCAGGTGGTGGTTGGCGTGGGAGGTTACGCCAGCGGGCCGATACTGGAAGTGGCCGGCCGGATGGGTATTCCCACCCTGATTCAGGAGCAAAATTCCTACGCGGGCGTCACCAACCGGCTGCTGGCTAAAAAAGTGCGCAAGATCTGCGTGGCCTATCCGGATATGCAGCGCTCCTTTCCGGCCGACAAGCTGGTGCTGACGGGCAATCCGGTGCGGCGCGACCTGCTTGCCATAAAAGCCAGTAAGGAAGTGGCGGCCCGGCATTTCGAATTGCGCGAAGACCTGCCGGTGCTGTTCGTCTTCGGAGGAAGCCTGGGCGCCCAATCTCTCAACGAGGCAATGGCCGCCAATACAGCGCTGTTGCGCAAACATCCGGAGGTGCAAGTGCTCTGGCAGGTTGGGAAACTCTACTACGACCGTTTTCGCCATTGCGAGACGGCCCGTTTGCCCAATGTTCGGCTGCGGCAGTTTATCGATCGCATGGACCTGGCCTACGTGCTGGCCGAGGTGGTCGTATGCCGCTCGGGCGCCCTGACGATTGCGGAACTGCAACTGGTGGGCAAGCCGGTGGTGTTCATCCCATCCCCGAATGTAGCGGAAGATCACCAGACGAAGAACGCCCGCAAACTGGTCGATATGGACGCAGCCGTCATGGCGCTGGACTCAAAGGCCCGGGAGCAAATTATTCGCAAACCCCTGGAGCTGCTGCGCAATGACATGCGCCGAAGACAATTAGCCACCAATATACGCCGCCTGGCTAAGCCAAAGGCGGCGGAACATATTGCAGAAGAAGTGATAAAACTATTACAGCCATAGCATGGACATTAAAAACATCCATACGGTCTACTTCGTCGGCATCGGCGGTATCGGCATGAGCGCCCTGGCGCGCTACTTCCGGGGCCGGGGATGTAGCGTGCATGGCTACGACCGCACGCCAAGCCCCCTGACCCAGCAACTAGAAGCCGAAGGAATGAGGATTCACTACCGGGAAGCCCCCGGGCAGATCCCCGAAAAAGTGGATCTGGCGGTATATACCCCGGCCGTTCCGGCTACCCAGCAGGAATTGCAATATTTCCGGGCCGTGGGCGTCCCGCTGAAAAAACGCAGCGAAGTGCTGGGCATGATCAGCCGCCATCTACGCACCCTGGCCGTAGCCGGCACCCACGGGAAGACGACGACCAGTACGATCCTGGCGCAGCTATTGCAGGAGGGAGGCATCGATTGCACCGCCTTTCTGGGAGGTATTGCGCGCAATTTCGACAGCAATTTCTTGGCGGGAAGCGGAGAGTGGATGGTGGTGGAGGCCGACGAATACGACCGGTCTTTCCTGCAGCTAACGCCCGAACAGGCAATCGTCCTTTCGGCGGATGCCGATCATCTCGATATCTACGGCAGCCGGGAGGCCATGCTGAAGGATGGATTCCGGCCCTTTATCCGGCAAGTTAAACCGGAAGGAAAAATCTGGCTGCGCCATGATCTGCGCAGCGCTTTTCCGGAGCCCCCCGCCCCGGTACGCACTTTCGGCATCGCCGCGGGAGACTACCGCGCGGAAAATATCCGGGTGGAAGCCGGTTTTTTCACTTTTGATTACCATCATCCGCAGGGGGTGATTGCGGGCCTGCGCTTTACGCTGCCCGGAAGACATAACGTGGAGAATGCCGTGGCGGCCTTGTCGGTCGCTCTGGATTTGGGGGTAGGGGAGCAAGCTATTCGCCGGGGACTGGCGCGTTTCCGCGGCATCCGGCGTCGTTTTGACTGGGTGTTGCACACCGAAGCGTACGCCTACATCGATGATTACGCCCACCACCCCTCGGAATTGCGGGCGGTCATCGGGGCGGTGCGCGAGTTGTTTCCGCAGCGGAAGGTCACGGGCGTCTTTCAGCCGCATCTTTTTACGCGCACGCGGGATTTTGCGGAGGAGTTCGCCGCAGCCCTCGATTTGCTCGACGAGCCCTGGCTACTTGATATCTACCCGGCGCGGGAGGCGCCCATTGCGGGCGTGGATTCCGCCATGTTGCTCCGGCACATGCGCAATCCGCACGCTCGCTTAGTGCAAAAGCCGGACTTTCCGGACGTGCTGGAGGAAAGTACGGGTTCGGTTCTACTGACGCTGGGAGCGGGCGACATCGATCGCCTGGTGGCGCCCATTAAAAACTATTTGGAAGCTAAGCAAGAAATAACTTCGGGATGAGTAAACCGGTCAAAATAAAAGATTTTCTGGGCATGTCCCGGGAGGAAGCCCGGCGGCTCCTAAAGCACATCTTCTGGATGATGCTGGCTTTCGGGGCTGCGGCTATCGTAATTTCCGCAGTGGAATACAAGGAATCCATTCTGGCGCAAGAGATGCTGATCGGCATTGAGCCCTTGCCCGACGGCAATTCCCTGATCACCGAAGGAGATATTGCCAAGACGATCGACCGGAGCTTCGGTCTTAATTTAGTGGGTATGCCCCTGGCGGCGGTAGATGTACAACGGCTGGAGCGGGTACTGGAAAAAGACCCATTCATCATCGAGGCCGAAGCATTTATCGACGCCAAAGCGCGCATCAACATTAAAGTCCGGCAACGGCAACCCGTGCTGCGCATCATGGACAATAACGGCTTGAACTACTATCTGGATGATGCCGGCGCCAAAATGCCGCTTTCGGAACACTTCACCGCCCGGGTGCTAGTCGCTACCGGCAATATCCCCCCCCACGTGCCCAACTTTTGGGAGCGCAAGCGCTACATCCTGAAGGATGTATTTTTAGTGAGTAAACAGCTCCGGCAAGATCCGTTTTTCCGGGCGCTCTTCGAACAACTGCACGTCAGTAACAATGGTGAAATTACTTTGATTCCGAAAGTGGGGGACCACAAGATCATTATCGGCCCTTACGAGGATATCCCCGAAAAGCTCAATAAGCTCAAGATTTTCTACAAGGAGGGATTACCCTACGAGGGCTGGCAAAAATACCGGACGATCAACCTTAAATACCAGGGCCAGGTCGTCTGCAAAAAAAAATAAACGAGTGAGAGGGCTTGGCCGGCCCGAGATAAGACCCAAACAAACTGGCCTGCGATTCAGAGAACTACAAAAAAAGCACATGATGAAAACAAAAGAAGGCAATTCGGAGGTCGTAGTTGCACTCGACATCGGAACGACGAAGGTTTGCGCCATTGCCGGCCGCAAGGACCGGCACGGCAAGATGGAAATCCAGGGCATCGGCAAGGTGAATTCCGAGGGGGTGCTGCGGGGCGTCGTTTCCAATATCGAAAAAACGGTGAACGCCATTTCCGAAGCGAGTAATCAGGCTAAACGCAGCGCGGATATCGATTTCGGGGTCGTCCACGTCGGCATCGCCGGCCAGCACATCAAAAGCCTCCAGCACCGGGGTATTCTCACCCGGGATAATGACCTTACGGAAATCAGCGAACGGGACATCCAACGCCTGATCAGCGATATGTTCAAGCTGGTATTGCCACCCGGTGACAAGATCTTGCACGTCATCCCCCAGGAATTTACGGTGGATAACGAACAGGGCATCACCGATCCCATCGGCATGTCGGGCATCCGCCTCGAAGCCAATTTTCATATTATTACCGGACAGATCACCGCCTCCAACAACCTCTACCGCTGCGTAGAACGCACGGGCCTGCAGGTAGCCAATATGACGCTGGAGCCCATCGCTTCGGCCGCGGCCGTGCTTAGTGAAGAAGAGAAGGAGGCGGGCGTCGCGCTGGTCGACATCGGCGGCGGCACTACCGATATCACGATTTTCCAGGACGGCATCATCCGGCATACGGCGGTGATCCCCTTCGGCGGCAACGTCATCACCAACGATATCAAAGAGGGCTGCACCGTGATGGTGCAACAGGCCGAAAAGCTGAAGGTGAAGTTCGGTTCCGCCCTGGCCGATGAGGTCTACGACAACCGAATCATCACCATTCCCGGCCTGCGGGGGCGCGATCCCAAAGAAATATCGGAGAAAAACCTGGCGCGCATCATCCAGGCCCGCGTGGAGGAAATCCTCGACTACGTCGTCTGGGAGATTCGCCGTTCGGGCTACGAGCGCAAATTGATCGGCGGCATCGTGCTGACCGGCGGCGGCGCCCTGCTCAACCACGTCGACAAACTGGCCGAATACCATACTGGCATGAGCACCCGCATAGGCGTGCCGGTAGAGCACCTGGCCCACGGCTACCAGGAACAACTGAGCAGCCCCATCTA
>CAYWHT010000411.1:0-4435 GCA_964458135.1 uncultured Saprospiraceae bacterium
ATGACGATCCGCTGAGGATTTTCTGCTTTCAATGCGCTATTTTTCATTCGTTAGATACCGACTCCACATGCCGGCTCGCGCTGAGCATGATGCCAAAGGCGATACAGGTGAACAGCACCGACGTTCCCCCCATGCTGATCATGGGCAGGGTTAGGCCGGTTACGGGTAACAGGTTGACCGAAACGGCCACATTGATAAAGGCTTGTATGATCAGGCTCAGCCCAATGCCAAGCGCCACCATGGCGCCGAAAGCTTTCGAGCTCTTCGTCACCAGGCGGGTGATCCGGAAAAACAGCAGCACGTACAATCCGATTACCACCGCGCCTCCAACAAAACCGTATTCTTCCACAATGATCGCGTAGATAAAATCGGCGTAGGGCGAAGGCAGATAGTTGCGCTGTATGCTGTTGCCGGGGCCCAGGCCAATCCATCCGCCGTTGGCGATCGCAATTTTGGCTTGTTTGACCTGATAACAGCAGCCTTCTTGTTCCGGCGCCAGAAATTCTTGCACCCGCGAGGCCCAGGTTTCCCGCCGTATGACGTCGGGGAATACTTCCCCCAAAAATATGAGCATCGAAAAGACCACCATGCCCAGGAGGAACAGCAAGAAGATGTATTGTATAGCGACCCGGCCGACAAACATCATCAGCATGCAAGTGAAGAACAACAAAATCGCCGTCGACAAGTCGGCCGGAGCGATCAATCCACAGACCACCAGAATAGGTAAAATGATCGGCAGGAAAGCCCCCTTGATGTCCTTGATGTATTCTTGCTTGGAAGACACCTCCCGCGCCACGTGCAGGATCAAGGCCAGCTTCGCAAAGTCCGAAGTCTGGAAAGTGATCCCCACGAAGGGCACCTCGATCCAGCGCCGCGCTTCGTTGATTTCAGTGGCGAAAATCAACGTGTACAGCAACAGCGGGATCGATATCAATAGCAGGATGGGCGCCGTGCGTTTAAAAGTCATATAATCCAGCAAGTGGCACAAATAAGCCAGAATCAAACCACCCGCCACGATGATGCCGTGCTTGGTCAGGAAGTACTCCGTATTGCCGCCCATTTGCCGGTAGGCCAGCGTGCCGGTGGAGCTATACACCGCCAGGATGGAGAATACCGACAGGACGGCCAGGATGGCCCAGATGGCCCGGTCTCCGCGAAGTTCAGCGTACAGTCGTGCTAAGATGGTTGACATTATCGTTATGGTATTTTGGCTAACGCCACCATTGGTTGACCAATAAGTGGATTAAAGAGCTTGTTGAGTTATCATTTTTTGCGGTAGCGCAATACCGCCCTTCTGAATTGATCGCCACGATCTTCGTAGTTGCGAAACAAATCGAAACTCGCGCAAGCCGGCGACAACAGGACGGCCTCTCCATTACGGGCCATTTTCCGGGCCAGCGTTACGGCTTCGTCGGCGCTACCGGCTTCCACCACCCGCTCAACCAGAGGAACAAAAGCATTTTTCAATTTTTCATTCTCGACGCCCAGGCAGATCAATACCCGCACCTTTTCGCGCACCAGCGGCATTAAGGGCTCGTAGTTATTGCCCTTATCCTGCCCGCCGGCGATCCAGACGGTGGGGGCCTTCATGGCCTGCAAGGCGTAAAAAGCCGAATCGACATTGGTGGCCTTGCTATCGTTATAGTAAACCACTCCTTCCACTTCCGCGATCCATTCCATGCGGTGAGGCACGTTGACGAAAGTGTCCAGTCCTCACTGTATAGCTTCCGCCGAAAGGCCCAGCTCCCGGGCCGTTCTTGCGGCGAACATTGCATTGAGCGCGTTGTGGCGCCCCTGCAGATGCACGGTATTTAAGCGAAAGACGGCCCCGTCGAGCTCCATGCGCCCGTCGGTAATGGCGTCCGTCCGTATAGGCTGCCGACGCATCCACAACGGATGGAAGCGCAAGTACTCTGCGATGTTGGGATTCTCTTCGTAATAAAGGAAGAGATCATCTTCGCGCTGATTTTCAATGATGCGAAATTTGGAAGCCACGTATTTAGCCAGCTGATAATCGTACCGGTCGAGATGATCCGGCGTGATATTCAGGATCATGGCGATATCGGCGCGAAACCGGTCGATGCCGTCGAGCTGGAAGCTGCTCAGCTCGAGCACGTACCAGGTTCGCGCCGGTTCGGTAGCCAATGCTCTGGCGAAGCTGGGCCCGACGTTGCCGGCCAGCCCTGCATCCAGGCCGCCTTCCCGCAACAGGTGGAAGGTCAGCTTGGCCGTCGTCGTTTTGCCGTTGGTTCCCGTAATGCCGATGATCTGGGCATCGGTATGGCGGGCGGCAAATTCGATTTCGGAAATGACCGGCTGCCCCCTTCCTCGCATCCTTTCAACTAGCGGCGCCCGGTCGGGAATGCCCGGGCTCTTGATAACTAGCCCGGCCCGTAAAAGCGGCGCCTCCGTATGTCCGCCATCCTCGTACGGTATGGCGTCGTTTTGTAATTCTCGTTTATAATGGTCTGCGATCGTTCCTTTATCAGAAACCAAGACTGAGTAGCCCTGCTTGCGAGCCAAAAGTGCGGCGCCTACGCCACTTTCACCGCCCCCCAGGATGGCGATATCCGGTGTTTGAGCTTCCTCGGTGCTCATGATGTTTAGCGTATTTTCAGCGTGATGATCGTCAGGACGGCCAGCAGTATGCCGACCAGCCAAAAGCGGGTGACGATCTTCACCTCGTGCATTCCCTTTTTCTGGTAGTGGTGATGGAGGGGAGACATCCGGAAGATGCGCCGCCCTTCACCGTATTTCCGTTTGGTGTATTTGAAGTAGGACACCTGCAGCACCACCGACAGGTTTTCGGCCAGGAAAATGCCACAGAGCAGGGGGATTAGCAATTCCTTGCGCAATACGATGGCCAGCGCCGCGACAATACCCCCCAGGGTGAGGCTGCCGGTATCGCCCATAAAAGCCTGCGCCGGATAAGAATTGTACCAGAGGAATCCGAGACAGGCCCCGACAAAACAGCCCGCAAAGATTACGAGCTCCCCGGTGCCGGGCAGGTGCAAAATATTGAGGTAATTGGCCGCGATGGCGTTGCCCGAAACGTAAGCCAAAACCCCCAGCGTTCCGCCGATGATGCCCGAAACTCCGGTAGCTAAACCATCCAGCCCATCGGTCAAGTTGGAGGCGTTGGACACCGCCGTCACGATGAAAATAACCAGGGGAACGAATAGCAACCAGACCCATTTTCGGGCCGCTTCCTCCCGCATGGGCATCAGCCAGGCGTAGTCGAGGCGGTTGCCTTTGAGGAAGGGCACGTTGGTCAGGTTGGTTTTGTAATCCGCCTTTTGCACTTTCTTGCCCTCGCGCTGCGTATCAATCAACTCCCCCACCCGGTCGTTTTCGTCCAATCCGATTTCCCAGGCTTCTCCAACTTCCATCCGCACCGTCACCTCATCGCTCATGAGCATGGTCAAGGCGATAATCAGGCCCAAACCGATCTGGCCCAAGACTTTAAACCACCCTTTCAATCCCGCTTTATTTTTGCGAAATACTTTGATGTAATCGTCCAGGAATCCGATGATCCCCATCCAGGCGGTGGCCATCAGCATCATGATGACGTAGATGTTATCCAAGCGGGTCATCAGCAAGCAGGGAATCATGATGGCCATGATGATGATCACCCCGCCCATGGTGGGGGTTCCTTCTTTCTGCCTTTGTCCTTCCAACCCCAGATCCCGCACCGATTCGCCTACCTGTTGGCGCTGCAGGGTTCTGATGATCCGGCCTCCGAAAAGCATGGAGATGATAAGAGACAGGATGACAGCCACCCCGGTGCGAAAAGTAATGTACTGGAACAGACCGGCGCCTTTAATTTCCCCGAACGTATCGGTCAGCCAGTCGACAAGTTGAATGAGCATAAGTGGTTTTGGATGTAGTGGAATAATACGGAGCCTACAACCGGCATTTTCTACCATTAGTGATCGCGCAGTAATCGGAAGCCTAAGCCTCCGATACTGCGCTAATCAAATGGAGAATGATTGCGGTAAAATAATGCCTCTTGCGGCGGATAATGCGAATATACGGCCTGCTCCGCGCTTTATCTTTCGGCGAAAGCCTTTCTTAATTCTTCTTTATCATCGAAGGGCAACTTTTCGCCTTGAATTTCCTGGTATTTTTCGTGCCCCTTGCCGGCGATCAGCACTACGTCTCCGGCGTTAGCCAGGCGGCAAGCCGTGCGGATCGCTTCCCGGCGGGCGGGGTTTTCCAGCACTTTGGATTTCTGGTCGGGGGGGACGCCCTCCACCATCTCCCGGATGATGGCCGCCGGATCTTCAGTGCGGGGATTATCCGAGGTCAGGATGAGTTGATCGCTATACGCAGCGGCCACCCGGGCCATTTCCGGTCGCTTGCTCCGGTCGCGATCGCCGCCGCACCCTACGACGGTGAGGATGCGGGTGTTTCCTTTGCGCAACTTGTGCAAGGT
>CAYWHT010000412.1:0-4427 GCA_964458135.1 uncultured Saprospiraceae bacterium
GGAGCTCCGTAGGAGCGTCAGGTCCCAATGTGTCGCTCCTACGGAGCTCCGGTCTGATCGATGTTTCAAAATCTACCAATTTATTCGGCCCACTGGGCCTTTCTAACACGCGTAGAAACCCTTCAGCTTCAGCAGCCCATCTCATTTCCCCAAAGTCTTTGTGGCCTCGGTAGCCTGAGTGGTTTATGGCCTCAGAGAGCCAAAAAGTCAGCACAGCAAGTAAAATCTTAGTGCCCTGAGTGCCTTAGTGGTTCCCAAAAACCAAGCCAAGCAAGCCACGGTAAGAGCCTCAGCCCTTTTCAATATCGGCTATCCCCGCTCCCCCGCCTCCTTTATCCCATCCAAAATAAAAGGCATCAGCTCCGAAACCGTCGGGTGCACCAGCACGACCTGGCGGTAATTCCGGCACGGGATCCCACTGTGCATGATGGCGGCAAACATGTTGATGATCTCATCGCCACCGACGCCGAGAATGGAGGCGCCGAGGATGAGGTCCGTTTCCCCGTCCACAAGCAATTTGGCGAAGCCTTTGGTCTCTCCCATTTCTTTGGCCCGGCTGATCTTGGACATCGGCCGGGTGGCTTTTAATACTTTTTTACCGGTAGTCAGCGCCTGTTTTTCGCTCATCCCGACCCGGCCCAGGGGCGGATCGGTAAATAATCCGTAAACGGGGATGCGCTTGGAAATCGCTCGATCCCCACCGTATAGGTGATCCAGGACGATCTCCGCATCGTTGACGGAGGTGTGGGTGAAGGCCCCCTTTCCGTTGACATCGCCTACGGCGAACACCCCCTCTACTCCGGTCCGGCAATAGTCGTCAACCTGGATAAATCCGCGCTCGTCGGTCCTGATTCCGGCCGCCTCAAGATTTAGTGTATCGCTATTGGGCGCGCGGCCGGCGGCGACCAACAGATCCGATCCGGTGATGACTTTTTGGCTTCCGTTGACTTCCACGGTCAGGTGGATTTGGCCGTTTTTTTGGGCAACCGACTGGGCGCTGGCCTGGCAGATCACCTCGACGCCTTCTTCTTCCAGAAACTCCTGGATGGCGTCAGCCACATCCCGGTCTTCCCGTGGCATCAGTTGGTCCGCCTGTTGCACGATCGTCACCCTGGCGCCAAAGCGCCGAAACACCTGGGAAAACTCTACGCCGATGTACCCGCCGCCGATGACGAGCAGGTGCTCGGGCAGGGATTCTTTATCCAACAAGCCGGCGCTATCCATCCAGGGCGCCTGCTCGATCCCTTCGATGCGGGGCACCCGGGGCCGGGCCCCTACGTTGATATAGATCCGTTTACCTTCGATTTGCTGATCGCCAATTTGCAGGGTTCTTTCTCCGGTAAATTGCCCTTTTCCCCGGATGAGATCTACATTTTCGGTAGACTCCATCCAGTTGGTCAGGCCATCTTTGCTGCCGTTGCGGATGCGGTTCATGCGCTCCCTTACGGCGCCGTAGTCCAGTTGGATCTCTCCCGTGTTAAAACCGTAAAAGGCTCCCCGCCGGGCCATATGGATGGCCCGGGCGCTGGCCACCAGGGTTTTGGTAGGCGTACAACCGTAATTGACGCAACTACCCCCTACTTTGGAGGCTTCAATTACGGCAATGCTATCACCGGTGGGGATGAGCCGGCCCAGGAGCGTTCCCGTAGCCTGACCGGTGCCCAGAATGATATGATCGTAGGTCTTCATGTCGATGGATGTAGTATTTTATAGGTTTCCGTTATTTATTGGCGCTCTCGGTGGTTCCAAAAAGAGCTATAGCCCGCCAAGCCTGGATTCACAAATTTTGGGGTGGCGGACTACAACATCATGTATGGATGATTTTACGCTTTTTTAAGCTAGGCGCCAAAACCTCCCAGAAAAAGACGGCATAGGTATAGCCTGGGCTACAGTTGCACCAGTTTTTTTTCTCCTCACCACACCAACGGATACCTTTGGAGCCACTTGTTGGAATCCCGCACCGTAATTTCTTGAAATTTCTCACCGGACCATTGCTTTAGCCCCACCCTACGGATGTTAATATCTTCCGGCTCGTCGGGATCCGTTTCCGACCATCGTAGATAATGCTCCAAATAGAGGATGAGGATGGTAGGTTGCGTATCCAAATCGAAGATCCGGCTTTCGCTGATGACCTGCCCCCCTTCTCCGCCGTATAGATACGCTACCGGCACTATTTCTTCAAAGCGCTTGGTTTGACTGGAATAGACCAACAAATACTTAAATTGAAACCATCCCTCCTGGATGCCCAACAGGCAGGCGTCAGAATGCTTATCCAGCTCAATTTTCCAGTAGGCCCGGCAGCGGAAATCAAAGGTGTCAGGTTCGTAGATCAATTCATTGATCAGCGCGCTGTCTAACCCGGCAAAAAAGAGCTGGGCTGGAATGCCCCGGCCGGAGTCGCCCATAACCGTATCCCGTTTTACCGCCATCGTATCAGCGAGAGGAATGGATTGAAAATGGGCGTACAATTCCTGAGGAGGGGGCAATAACGCTTGACCGGTCTGGCAACCGTTAATGACCAGCACGATTGCTAGAAGACCTAAAACCGGATAAGTATTTTTTACCTTCATTTTTAGTGCTTTTCTTAGCTCATCCTAATTCAGAGGCTTAACCCGGATTATGAATGGGTTCTTCGTTGCGAGAAGCAGTAGATGAATTCATGCATAATCCGGGTTAATAGTAGTCACCATTCCCTATTTTTGTTGATCCTGAAACCCAACGAAAACCACACCCTATGAAATACTCAGAAATCCTCTTTTCCACCAGTAAAGAATCCGTCAGTAACATAGATATTTTTTCTCAGGAATTGCTGGTGCGGGCGCGGTTTGTCCAGCAACTTTCCGCGGGGATATTTACGGCCATGCATTTCGGTCACCGTTCCTTTCGAAAGATCGAACAGATCCTGCGTGAAGAGATGGACCGGATCGGCGGGGCCGAGATCAGTATGCCCGTGGTTCATCCCGCCGAAATTTGGAAGCAAACCGGTCGCTACGAAGCGGTGGATGAATCGTTGGTCCGCTTCAAAGATCGCACGGGCCGGGATATGGTATTAGGCATGACCCACGAGGAAGTGGTGGCCACCCTCGCCAAAAGTGATATCACTACCTACCGGCAATTACCCAAAATAGTCTACCAAATACAAACTAAATTCCGGGACGAGGCCCGTTCCCGGGGCGGACTGATACGGGTGCGCGAATTCGTCATGAAAGATTCCTATTCCCTGGATGCTTCCTGGGAGAGCCTGGAACAACAGTACCGGAAGCACTACGATGCCTACCATCGAATATTTGCCCGCACCGGGTTGCCCGTCATCGCCATTCAAAGCGATGTGGGCATGATGGGTGGGAAAGTCGCCCACGAATTTATGTACCTCACTGATATCGGGGAAGACACCATCTTTATTTGCGAACATACCGGCTACCGGGCCAACAAGGAAATTGCCACCTTTCGCAAACCCACTCCCCCGCAGGAAGCCCCGGCGCCTCTGGAAAAGGTTCATACCCCCGGAACAAAGACCATTAAGGAAGTGGCTGATTTTCTCAACATCCGGCCCGAACGCTGCGGCAAGATCGTTTTTTTCTCGGGCATGGTTGGCGGAGAAGAAAAAGTGATCGTAGGCGTGGTGCGTGGTGATATGGAAATTAACAAGGTAAAATTGCAGAACCTGTCCCGCTCAAAATACCTGCTGCCGGCCTCTGATGAAGAAATCACAGGGATTGGATCGGTGCCGGGCTACGCAGCTCCCATGGGGATTGACCGCAGCAAAGCCATGATTATTGTGGATGACCTGGTAGCGCAATCGCCCAAGCTGGTGATGGGCGCAAACGATACGGATCATCACCTGATGAACGTCTGCTACGGCCGGGATTTCGAAGCGGATATCGTTAATGATATTACGAATGCTTTCGATGGCGCGCCGGCGCCTAACGCCCGTTCCGACGAGGATGTCCTGCACTCCGTACGCGGGGTAGAAGTAGGCAATATTTTTCAATTGGGCGCCAAATATACCGAAGGGATCGGCGCTTACTTTACGAATCAGGATGGCAAGACCCAACCGATCATTATGGGATCCTACGGGATCGGGGTGGGCCGTTTGCTGGGCTGCCTGGCCGAAGCCTACCACGATGAACGAGGATTGTTACTCCCGGTTTCGGTGGCTCCCTACGAGGTGATCATCGTGGGTTTACTTGATGCAGTGGAAGTGCGGGATGCAGCAGAACAATTGTATGAGGGGATGCAGGCTATTGGATTGGAGGTGCTTTACGATGACCGGGATGCCAAAGTAGCCCGTGCGGGAGAAAAATTCGGGGATGCCGATCTGATTGGGATTCCCGTGAGGATTACCGTTTCGAAAAGATCAATGAAAAATGGCGGCGCCGAAATGAAATTAAGGCGGGAAGCTCAACCGGAGATTATTCCATTGGAAG
>CAYWHT010000413.1:0-3862 GCA_964458135.1 uncultured Saprospiraceae bacterium
GCATCGGACGGGCACCGGCGCCGGATAACGACGTGGTGCTGGAACACGGCTGGGCTTACGGAAAAACGGGCAAAGCACTGGCGGGTAAGCAACTGTTCAATGCCTTTACGGCGGGTGGCGGCAAGCAAGCGTATTGCGAGAACGGCTACAACCGCTACAGCATCCGGGAGTTTATGCGACCTTTTGAGCAAACGGCTTGCCTGTGCAGTATGCAGTACCTCCCACCTTTTGTCGTGCACGGCACCCACCGGATGGGGCTGACCGACATGCAACGGGCGCGGGCCGACTACCACAAGGTGCTTACCCTTTTGGGCAGTGAAACGTACGATCCGGCCCGGTTAATGGAAGCCGAATATCTGAACGAGATTATCGAACCCACCTACCAACCGAAAGTATAATGGAAGGTAATTTCCTATTCCAGGCCATGATTTACCTGGCTGCGGCCGTTGTGTTTGTCCCGATCGCCAAACGGCTCGGACTGGGCTCGGTACTGGGCTATCTCTTGGCCGGCATCGTCATCGGTCCCTTTGTCTTCGGGTTTATCGGTGAGGAAGGTCAGGACATCATGCACTTTGCCGAATTTGGCGTGGTCGTGATGCTCTTTTTGGTTGGGCTCGAATTGGAGCCCAAGCTCCTGTGGCGCATGCGTATGCCGATCTTAGGGTTAGGTGGATTACAGGTGCTGATTACTACATTAAGTGTCGGTGGGATTGCCTTGCTCATCGGTCGGCCCTGGAACGAATCGCTGGCCATCGGGATGACGCTTTCGATGTCCTCCACGGCTATTGTCCTGCAAACCCTTAACGAAAAAGGGCTAATGCGCACAACGGCCGGTCAAAGTTCCTTTTCGGTCTTATTATTCCAGGATATCGCCGTTATTCCGATGCTGGCGATCTTGCCGCTACTGGTCATCCAGCATGGCGGCGGGCACGGTGGCGGAGAAGAAGGTCACGGCGGCACCAGCCTGATCGCCCAGTTCCCGGCCTGGTTGCAAACTCTGGCCGTACTGGGCGCCGTAGTGGGCGTTATCCTAGCCGGTCGTTACCTGGTGCAGCCCATCCTGCGCATCGTGGCGCGTACACGGTTGCGCGAACTCTTCACCGCCAGCGCCCTCCTGCTCGTGGTCGGCATTGCGGTACTGATGACTTTGGTCGGCTTGAGTCCGGCTCTGGGCACTTTCCTGGCGGGCGTGGTGCTGGCCAACAGCGAATACAAACACGAGCTGGAAAGCGACCTAGAACCCTTTAAAGGATTACTGCTGGGTCTGTTTTTCATGTCGGTGGGCGCCTCTATCGATTTCCGGTTGATTGCCGAACAACCGGGCGCCATTGCCCAACTGGTCCTCTGCCTGATCCTGATCAAAGGATTGATCCTTTACGTACTCGGACGCTTCTTTAAAATGGGGATGGACCAAAACGTTCTATTTGCTTTAGCGCTTTCCCAAACCGGTGAATTTGCTTTTGTTCTCCTCTCTTTTATTCGGCAGGAAGCCATCCTCAACACGGAAACCACCGGCATGTTAATGGCCGTAGTAGCCATGAGCATGGCGGCCACCCCCCTGTTGATGCTCATCAACGAGCGGCTCATCCAACCTCATCTGGGCACCCCGCAAGCAGCACCGGTCAGGCAAGCCGATAATATCGAGGAGCGCAATCCGGTCATTATCGCCGGTTTTGGGCGCTTCGGCGCAGTCGTCGGGCGTTACCTGCGCGCCAACGGCATCAAATCCACCATCCTGGATGTCGATTCTGACCGGGTGGAAGTGCTTCGTAAAATGGGTTTTAAAGTCTACTACGGCGACGCTACGCGCTACGACCTACTGCAATCCGCCGGAGCCGAAGAAGCCCAGGTAATGGTCATCGCCCTGGAATCCCCCGAAAAAAATATCGCACTGGTCGAAACCGTCAAAAAACACTTCCCCCATCTGCACATCGTGGTCCGCGCCTTTAACTATTACGATCATTTCGAACTGATGGACGAGGGCATCTTCCACATCTACCGCGATACCTTCGACACTTCGCTCCGCATGGGGATCGACACCGCCAAACTCCTCGGCCGGCGGGCTTATCAGCTAGAGCGTATCGCCAAAAAATTTAAAAAGCACGATCAGGAAGCCCTCAAGTCCATCGCCGCCGTACGCGACGATCAAAAGGAGTACGTCAATACTGTTCGTCAGCGCATCGAAGAGCTGGAGGAGTTGATGAAATCCGATCTTGTGGAGGAAGATTTACAGCGGGATATTGGTTGGGATGCGGAGAGTTTGCGCAAAGAGATAGTGGGTGGTGGTTAGGGTGCGATAGGAAAAAGCACTTCCAACTTTTGGACAGAATTTCTGAGAAGCTGTACTCCCTAGCCCATGCGGATACCAGGTGGAATGGAAATCGCATTTTGAAGGCTGAAGGCTTAACAATACACTCACAATCAATAACTTGCGCAAAAAAGACGCCGTTATCTGAACACGCTCGAAATACGGGATGAATCCTAATGTCTTTTCAACACCCTATTTGCACGCACAACTACTCTTCAATCCCCAGCAGCACCATGGTAAAAGGCGATTCCACCGTCACCTGGTCATTTTCCACCGTCATCCGCCGGCCCGAGTAATAATCGCGCAGTTCCGTTCCGTCGGGGAAGGTGCCGTAGAGGGGAATTTCCTTGGGGCCTTCCGGCAAATCCATGGCGACCACTACCTGATCTTCGCGTTGGGCATCGCGGTAAGTGCGGCGGAAGAGGTAGGGAGACTTCCGCAGGGCCTCGTGTACGCCCGCGCCAACCGCGAGGTGGGCCCGGCGGAATTGGCCGAGTTTGCGCCAATGTTCAAGAATTTCTTTAGTAGGGTAATCCGTGCGTTGGGTATTGGCTTCGATATCTTCCCAATTCATGGGGGTGCGCAGATTGGCGTCGCCGCGGGCGCCGGAGGCAAAAAGCGGGCGAGCCGTTTCGTCACCGTAATAGACCTGGGCGCCACCGGGCGAAAGCAGCAGTTTGGTCGCCGCTTCCAGGGAGCGTTCCCGCCGCCGGTCAAAGGGGCTGCCATCATCGTGGGAAGTCACGTAATTCAACACGCTCAACGAATCCAGGGCGCCGCCTTCGTTCAGAATCGAGCTGTAGACGGAAAATAAGGAATCGGGCGACAGCTCCGCATCCTGCTTAAACCCGAAATTGATCAAGCTTTCGTACCCGTAATTGAAAAAGTCGATTTGACGATCCCCAAAATGGTAGGCGCGGCCATTTCTGGCATTGAACCCGTACACTTCTCCCATGACAAAAAAGTCGCGATCGTCGATGCGCGCTTCGGGATGGGCGGCTTTCCAGGCTTCGTAGGCCTTGCGCGCCTCTTCGGTCAACTCCTTGCTCACCTTGGCTTCAAAGTGCTTGGCGGTATCGATGCGGTAGCCGTCCACGCCGTACTGCCGAACCCAGTCGGTCAGCCACTTGATCAAATAAAAGCGCGGCGCCCGGGGATAGCCGGTGCGTTCAAAGAAGGCATCCAACTCGCTCAGTTCCTGTTCTTTGCGCCCTTCTCGCTCCCATTTCTGAAGCAGGGTGGATGGCAACTCTACGGGCTCCTCACGATCGGTGCGGATATCGGGCAAATTTTCCACCAGGGTGCAGCTCACCGTAGAGGCAAAATCCTGGTAAGTGCAAGTAGGATCAACGCGCACCCATTCTTCCGGCCATTGGGGGTCAAGCGGAGATACTGGCCCCGTGTGGTTGATGACCACGTCCATTAAAATGCGGATATCGTGTTCATGGGCGGTTTGGATCAGGGTTTGCAGATCCTGCTCGGCGCCGAAGTTGGGATCGAGGCGCGTCCAGTCGCGCGCCCAATAGCCGTGATAGCCGTAGGTCATTCCGGTGC
>CAYWHT010000413.1:3872-4394 GCA_964458135.1 uncultured Saprospiraceae bacterium
GTGCCTTCGTCTACCGAACCGTGGATTTGCTCCACCACCGGCGTCATCCAGATGGCGTTGACGCCCAAAGAATCAAAATATCCCGATTCGATTTTCTCGGTAACCCCCGGAAGATCACCCCCGATAAAATTGCGTAGAAAAGCGCCGTCGCGCTTGCGGCCCAGCGTCTGATCGTTGTCGGGATTGCCGTTGTAAAAGCGGTCGGTCAATAGAAAATAAATGGTGGCGTTATTCCAGTAGGCGTGATCCGGAACCAACGCATCGGCCGCCGCCGGGGCGGTCGGTTCGGTGTCGACGCCCTGATTCTGGCAGGCTGTCCAGCCAAGAAGTAAGAGGACGAGCAGTGGAAGATGTAACTTCATGTGTGAAGGTTGAGGTACAAATTCAGATTGAGGTTAAGCGATAAGCAATCAATAACTGTGGTTTTCTAGGAGCGCTTTTTCCTTTAGCCGGTGTTAAAGAACCGACGCCCTTAGCGCTGCTAAGGGCGGGAACTGGCTAAAGAAAAAATCGCTAGCCTAT
>CAYWHT010000414.1:0-4044 GCA_964458135.1 uncultured Saprospiraceae bacterium
TAACTCTAAAGCCGGTTTTGGTTAATGATTTCCAATAATTCCTCCCGGTAATTTTTTCCATTGGGCAAATGCTTGGGCTTGTTCTTTTCCACCACTTCCACCATGTTGCCCACCACAGCGTGAATCTTATCGATATTGACGATATAGGAGCGGTGGATACGCTTAAATCGCTGTACCGGCAGCTTGTCCTCCAGGCTCTTCATCGTCTGCAGGGTGATGACCCGGCTCTTGTCCATGCGGATAATGACGTAATCCTTGAGCCCTTCGATGTAGATGATGTCGTCGTACTTGATGCGCACGAGCTTTTTGTCGGCTTTGACGAAGATGAAGTCACGCTCGCTTTCCTCGCCGGCGCCCTCCTCCCGGCTTTGGAGCTCGATTTGATCCATGGCCTTGTTGACCGCCTTTATAAAGCGCTCCAGGGAGATGGGTTTGAGGAGGTAGTCGATGGCGTCGAGCTCAAAGCCCTCCACCGCATAGTTGGAGTAGGCCGTGGTGAAGATGACCAGGGGCGGATCGGAGAGCGTTTTCAGAAAGTCGGTGCCCGTGAGCTGGGGCATCTGTATGTCGAGGAACATCAAATCCACGCTCTGGCTATTGAGGGCCTCATTGGCCTCGAGGGCGTTATTGCATTTGGCGACGAGATTGAGCTCCGGCACCTTTTGCACGTAGGTTTCCAGCACGTCAATGGCCAGGGGCTCGTCGTCTACGATGATTACGTTTATCATAGGTGATAGGCTTTGGTATGTTAATCTTCTAAATAAAGTTTTAGATCGACCGCGTAGGTATTGGGGTTGTCGTAAATTTTCAGTTCGTGCCGGTCGGGAAAAAGCAGGTTGAGCCGGCGGTGCACGTTGACCAGTCCGATGCCGCCGCTGCGTTTGTGTACTTGCGCTGGCGCCGCTTCGGGCTTGCTGTTTTCGATGTAAAAGCGCACCCAGTCGTCGTAGGCTTCCAGGTGGATATTGACGAACCCCTGATCGATCTGGTTGCTCAGCCCGTGCTTAAAGCTGTTCTCCAGGAAAGTAATAAATAACAGGGGCGCAATTTGTTGATCGCGGATTTGGCCTTTGAGCTTAAAGTTAATGTCCACATTTTTGCCCTGCCGCAATTTTTCCAGTTCCAAGTAGTTTTTGATGTAATTGACTTCCTTTTGCAGGGGCACGCGTTTTTCGTTGCATTCGTACAACATGTAGCGCATCATCTCGGAAAGCTTGATGACAATTTCGGGCGCTTTTTCGTCTTTCTTTAGCGTCAGGGCGTACAGGTTGTTCAGGGTGTTGAATAAGAAATGCGGGTTGACCTGGGATTTGAGAAAACGCAGCTCGGACTGCATGGTCTGGGTTTCCAGGGCCTGCCGTTCACGCAGTTGCCGGGTCCAATCGGAAATGATTTTGATGATGGTGGACAGCCCCGCGATCAGAAAGGTCACGAGAAAGTACCAGTTCAGGTTGCGAAGCAATTCATTCTGGGCCAGGGGCATGCTGGACAACTTGAAATAAAGCACCAGTACTTTGAGGGGAGTGATGATGATGGCGGAAAGGATCAGCAGGGCGGCGTAAGTAAAGAAACGCTTTTTGGTCAGGTAGTTGGGGATGAGGTAAAACAGATTGAAATAGATGATGGCGGCGTAAAAGAAGACGTTGATCAGCTCGTTGCTGAGCGTGACCAGAAACCCCTTCCGGATGCCCTCGGCTATGGTGAGTAGCAGGAGGATGATCACCCAAAAGGCGGCATGTTGTACGATTCGGTTGGTGACCAACCGGTAGAGCTGCGTTTTGAACTTTTCGCCCGCCAAGGAGTGTTTGTCGTTTTTTAGTTGTTTTTCGAAGGTGCTTGCCAACTGCATAAAGGAAAGGATAGCATTGCTGAAATTGCAATAATTCTAGATAAAATAGCTACCCTCTTAGACCGATGCGATATACGGAGGGGTATGTATGCTAATATTTGTACTTTTGCCCTCAAATTAATCATTTTTCTAAAATGGTGTATTTAACGCGAAGAGTGCGATTCAATGCGGCCCATAAACTATGGGTGGATGAATGGAGCGAAGCAAAAAATTTCGAAATGTTCGGCAAGTGCGCCAATAAAAACTGGCACGGCCACAACTACCACCTCTACGTCACGGTAAAGGGGCGACCCGACCCGACCACCGGCTTTATTATGGACGTCAAAAAGCTTAGCCGCTTGATTCACGCCACCGTCGTCGATAAGGTGGACCATTCCAACCTCAACCTGGATGTCGATTTTGTTCCGAAGGGCCTGCAACCCACTACCGAAAACCTGGTTATCCTGTTTTGGCAACAATTGGAACCTCATCTGGAGGGAGTGCAGCTTCATTGCATCCGATTGTACGAAACCGAGAACATCTACGCCGAGTATTACGGAGAAGAGGGGTAAAACTCTCCCTTTCTTTTCCTGTTCTCAATCTGAACGAATGGCGTTTTTTAATTTAAGGTTGAAAACATCATGGCTTACTTACGCACCGAAGAATACGAAAATAAATCTACGCAGGCCCTGACCGATCACTTCCAGGGCATACTGGAGGAAATCGGAGAGGATACCGAGCGGGAAGGGATCGTCAAAACCCCCGAACGGGCGGCGAAGGCCCTGCTTTTCCTAACCCAGGGGTATGAACAAGACGCCGAAAGCATCCTTCGTTCCGCCATGTTTCGCGAAGAATACAATGAGATGGTCCTGGTCAAAGATATAGAGCTCTACTCCATGTGCGAACACCACATGCTGCCCTTTTTCGGTAAAGCCCACGTCGCCTACATCCCCAATGGCTACATCGTAGGCCTAAGCAAGATTCCGAGGGTGATCGACGTGTACGCCCGGCGCCTGCAGGTGCAGGAACGCATGACCGACCAAATCCTCAAATGCATCGATGGCACCCTCCAACCTCTGGGCGTAGCCGTCGTCATCGAGGCCATGCACATGTGCATGATGATGCGGGGCGTGCAAAAACAAAACTCCCTGACCACCACTTCCGCTTTTACTGGTGAGTTCCAGCGGGAGGAAACCCGTAGCGAGTTTATGAGCTTGATTGGTAAACGGCTGCATTGATGATATCCATTAGTTGGCGCCCGTCTTCTTTCTTCTGCCGGGTGAAGTTAGTGGGTAGTTGCTATTGCTTCGAAGCCCGGTGGAAACCCATAATGACTACCGAAACGATAAATCAACCAATACAGGATGAAAGCATACGTTTTTCCCGGACAGGCCGCCCAGTTTGAAGGATTGGGCAAAGATATGTACGAAGGCTCCGATGCCCTCAAGGATCTCTTTGAACGGGCTAACGAGTTGCTAGGATTTCGCCTTACGGATGTCATGTTTGAAGGTACGGCTGAGGAGCTCAAGGAAACCCGCATTACCCAACCCGCTGTTTTTCTCCATTCGGTCGCCAAGGCTATTGCCGCGGGCGCCGCCTTTGAGCCCCGGGCCGTGGCGGGGCATTCCCTGGGGGAGTTTTCCGCTCTGGTAGCCGCCCGGGCCCTGACCTTTGAAGACGGCTTGCAACTCGTGCAGCAACGCGCCCAGGCCATGCAAAAAGCTTGTGATGCTACCGAAAGCACCATGGCCGCCATCATTGGCTTGGCAGACGAAACCGTGGAGCAAATCTGCCGGGAAGTCGAAGCGCTCGTCATTCCGGCCAATTACAACTGCCCGGGACAACTCGTCATCTCCGGCAGCGTGGCCGGGGTGGAAGCGGCCGTGGAAAAGCTCAAAGCCGCCGGCGCCAAAAGGGCGATCATTTTGCCGGTAGGGGGCGCTTTCCATTCACCGCTCATGGAACCAGCCAAAAAAGAACTGGAAGCCGCCATCAAGGCTACCACTTTCGAGGCGCCGGTTTGTCCCATCTACCAAAATGTCGACGCCAAAGCCCATGCCGATCCGGAAAACATCCAGCAGAATCTGGTGGAACAGCTGACTTCGCCCGTTTACTGGACGCAGACGATGCGCCATATGATAGAAGACGGCGTCACGGAATTCGTAGAAGTGGGCGGTACGGGACAAACGCTGCAGGGATTCGCCAAAAAATTAGAT
>CAYWHT010000414.1:4054-4393 GCA_964458135.1 uncultured Saprospiraceae bacterium
CTTCCGCCCTGTAGCGGCAGGCGAAAATTAGTCGGCTAGAAAACCAGGGTAGGGGAGGAGAAGACAAAATGCGCAAAAATCCTTTATTTTAAGCATAGATTCCTCTTACAAATTGACATTTGTTTTTATTTAATTTACCGATAAGAATTAAAAACGCCTCTGCTTGTTATTGCCCGTATTGCAAAAGCAGTTGCGTGTAGGAAGAAAGTAAAAACGAACCAATGGTTGGTAACGAAGTCAAGAACGGCAAGGTGCTATTGGCGGAACCGTTCATGCAGGATCCCAACTTTAAGCGATCGGCGGTGTTGTTGACGGAGCACGGTGAGGAGGGGAGTGTGG
>CAYWHT010000415.1:0-4381 GCA_964458135.1 uncultured Saprospiraceae bacterium
CCGTCGTGCAAGCACTATGGCGGGCGGGGAGAGCTGGCGCGGCCTTTCGCCAAAAGACACGGCCAAAGCGCAAAGTTACTTATTGCACAGTACTACCCACCCAAAAACGAAAAATCTCAAGGAGACCAATACAAAACCCCTATCACCTGATTCGCAACCTAATTGATTACAAGCCCCTCCCGGCCAAGCGAGCCGAAAGCGTCGGTTCCCAACGGACCATCCTACGAAGCCCAACCAGTCAACAATACCCCTCACTCCCCGCCCAGTCGGAAATTCCGCAAATTATACCGCACATTCACCATAAAATACTGCTGCAGCACCTCCGTTTGCACATCCTCGACGAAGGCTTCGCTGATGGTCCGGCTGACGGCGTTGTTTTGGGCCAGGAGGTCGAAAGCGGAGAGGGAAAGCTCCAGGCGTTGTTCCAAAAGCTTCTTGCCCAGTTCGGCATTCCAGAGCCAGAAATTGGCGTCTATCGTTTCGGAGAGGCCGTCGTAGTATTGGTGGGTAAGATCAGTGCGGAAGACTAAATCAGGGCCGAAAATCCAGTTAAAGCGAACGCTGGAATTCTGATTGAAATAATTGAAATCCAGATCGCTGCGCAGCGAGTTATTGACGATGCTGTAGCTGGAACGCGAACCGATGGTAAAATCCACCCGCTCGCTGATGTTACTGCTCAGCGTGGCGCCCAACCCGCTGGTAGTGGTATTGGCAAAATTCAGCTCGTCGTCGATGCGGCCGGGCTGGCGCTGATAATTACCGGATAGGTTGAGATTGAGGTTGGAGCTCAGCGCTTCTACCGGCAGGCCGTAAGTTAGGAAAGAACGCAGATTCCAATAGCCATCGACATTGATGGGCCGGCTGAGCTGGGCCCCGGGCTGCAAATCGATTTCATCAAATATAGGATTGTCGGTTTCGGTAAAAAAGGTATTGGTGCTGATGTAATCATCGACGTAACGCACCCCCACCAGGGCGAAAAAGACGGTGGATTTTTCCGCATTCGTAGCCGAATAGCGAGCAAATAAGTTGTGCTGGTAGGTCTGCTCCAGCTCCTCATTACCAATTGACAATTGTATCGGATTGGAGTTGTCCAGCACTTCCTGCAGTTGATTGACCGAAGGGGGCGTGGTGTTCGCCCGGTAGATGACGCGGAGACTTTTGCCGCGATCGGGCCGGGTGAAATAAACGGCGGTGGGCACAATATTGAAAAAGTCGCGGTCCAATTCACTATCGAATGGAAAAGACTGCTCATTATCGAGCGTAGCCCATTGCAGTCCGGCGCGCAACACCAGCCGGGATTGATCACCCCGCAGGTTGTACCCCACCCCCGCCTGTTGCGTGCGGTAACGGGTCGTGAAGGTATTGGAAAGCTGCGCATTGAGCTGATCGTAGGCGTTGGTGGCTTCCGAAAAGTCGAAAGTCCGCTGATCGGAGTCTTCCTTTTGGAAAGAGGTCCGGTAATTCAGTAGTAGGGAGCTCTTTTGCGATAGCGGCTCCGTGTACACCACCGTGGTGGTCAGGTTATTTCCATTGCCATCCAAATTGGAGGTTTGTAGTACTGAATCGGCAGTGTTGGTATTATCGAAGAAGTTGTTGATGGCCGTCAGCTCGTTATCGCCTTCCTGATCTTCCAATCCTGCGTTCAGGTTGAGCGACAGGGTGCGCCCCCGCTTTTCAAAACGGTGGCGGTAGAGGAGGAATCCGGAAAAATCGAGCGCCCGGAGGTCGGAAGTAAAATCCGTACTACTTTGGTTGAGCAAGGATTTGGCCAGGGCGGTCTCGCTGGTGGTCGATTCGCTTCCGTCGTTTTGCTGGAAGGTAAAGCGGGGCCGGAAGATAATGGAATTGCGGTCGTCGATATCGTAATCCAGCCGCAGGTTGAAACGGTGGTTGGTGTTTTGGCTTTCGCCGATGCTACTCTCCCGGTAAAGTTGACCTGAGGCCCTTTCGTTATCGAAAAATTCCCGGTCCAGGATGGAAACCGCATCGTTATTGCTCTGATTAAAAAAGTAGCTTCCCGTAACTTCCATTTTCTCACCCCAGTTGTCGGAATAGTTCAGGCCGAAGGCATGGGTAGTGACAATTCCGTTTTGTTGATCCACCAGAAAGTCATTGATATCCGCCCCCCCGCGCCGGAACCTGCTCCTGCCGCCCCCGCCACCCCGGAAGCCGCCACTGCCACCAAATCCCCGCCGGTTGTTGGTGCCTACGACGCCCAGTAAATCCTCCGTCGCAAAGTTTTGTTGATTGACATTGTTGGTTTGTCCGATAATGGAAAGGCGTTGATCGTCATTGAAGAGATTGATATTTCCGCCAGCCCGGTAGCGATCATCGGTGCCGTAACCGGCGTAGGCATTGCCGAATTGACCGTTGCGGGCTTTGGCCAGGGTGATGATGTTGATCGTTTTGGTGGTATTGCCATCGTCAAATCCCGAAAACTGCGCCTGTTCACTTTTCTCGTCAAACACCTGAATCTTATCGATCACTTCGGCGGGAAGATTCTGCAGGGCCGCGCGGGGATCGTTACCAAAGAAAGGCTTCCCGTCAACCAGCACCTGCTGCACATCTTCGCCCTGGGCTTGTACTTTACCGTTTTCCACCACCACGCCCGGCATCTTCTCCAGCAGGTCCTGCGCCGAAGCATCGGGATTGGTTTTGTAGGCTTTGGCGTTAAACTGGGTCGTATCGCCTTTTTGCACCGCCGGCGGCGCTTTTTCCTTGACTTCTACTTCCCCCAACTCTACAGCCGATTCTTCGAGTAAAAATAGGCCGGCCCGCACATTCCCCTCCCCAACCTCCAAATCTTTTTCAACGGTTTTATATCCTACGAAACTGATCCGCAAACGGTAGCTTCCCGGCGCCACTTCCCGGAAAATGAAAAAACCCCGCGGCCGCACAACGGTAGAGGTCACTTCTTCTCCATTCTGGAACAAGGTGACGTGCGCCCCCGGCAGCGGTTCCTGATTAGCTTTGTCGAGCACGCGCCCGCCGACGAGCACGCCCTGAGCTTGGAGGGAAAGGCCGCCCACTCCGATGAGGAAGAGCGTGAGTAGGTGTGCTTTCATGTGAATCCCGGTTTGGGTTTAGACAGTGGATGGCGGGATTTTTTTTCCGGGGAAAGGAATAAATTGTTGGTTCGTCGGGCTTCCGAAAAAAGCGTAAGGTGATTTTGGAGACGGTGGAAGTGTTCATCTCCCGGCTGTCCGGGCAGCCCAAACGCCACCGTGTAAACGAATAACCCCTTACGTTTCCTCCAGCTTTTCCCCACAGTGCGGACAATACCGAAAAGGCTTGCTGGGCGACTTCTCTTCCTTAGCGGCGGCTTTAGTTTTTGTGACTTCCTCTTTATCCTTTTCCAGCTCATCGATAAAAGAGGCGCTGATGATACCTGTTGGCAGCGCCACCACCCCGATGCCCAGCAAGGCAATAATGCCACTAATCAATCGGCCCCAGCCGGTAACTGGATAGACGTCGCCGTAGCCGACGGTCGTAAGGGTGGCCACCGCCCACCAGAGCGTCGTAATGATATCGGGAAAAGCATCGGGTTGCACATCGTGCTCCAGGTAATACATGATGGTGGATGACATCAGCAGCAGCAGGAAAGTCACCGAAATAGTCAGGGATAACTCCGACCGCTTTTCGTAAACCACGGCGCTGACGATATTCATGGCCTTGGAATACCGCTTGAGCTTGAGAATACGCAACAAACGCGTTATGCGCAGCATCCGCATCACGCGCAGATCCAGGCTGACGAGGAAAGGCAGGTAAAACGGTATGATGGCCAGCAAGTCGATGATGCCCATGCCCGAGAAAATAAAACGCAGGCGCGCGCCCAGTTTGCTTTTCTCCGGGTATTTCAGGTCGGCCGTCCACAACCGCAACAGGTATTCCAAGCTAAAAATGATCACGATCACCAGCTCGGAAATGTAGAAGTAGCCGCGGAGGCGCCGGTATAAACTTTCGAAAGATTCCAGGATAATACTCACTACGCTAATGATAATCAGCGTCATAATGACCGTTTCCACAACCCGGTTCCACCGGCTTGGCGGCCGGTCACCTCCGTCGATGATGTCGAAAATTTTGGTTTTGATATTCATAGCAAGCAGCAGGACGTTGTTGATTTGTTTATTCGTTTTGGGCGAGCACCCTACCGTCAGCACGTTCGGGCGAAGCACTAGCACAAGCCGTCATACTCGAAGATGCGAATTCCATTCAATTCTCGATTCGCTTTTTCAATTGAAGGGAGCGCCCCGATTTCCCCGCGCCCCCTCCCCTTTCCAAACCGTCCAATCAACCCCAAAACAACCTTCCCAACCCCCAAATCTTCCTACGTAAGCCCCCTCCCCTCCTCAACTCCTCCACTCCTCCCCTTTCCAAACCG
>CAYWHT010000416.1:0-4378 GCA_964458135.1 uncultured Saprospiraceae bacterium
GATTTTGGATTTTGGATTTTTGTTTTTGGTTTCTTGATTCTTGATTCTTGATTCTTGATTTTGGATTTTGGATTTGTACAGTGTGCAAATCCAAAATCCAAAATCCAAAATCCAAAATTTAAAATACGCTTTACCAGGACAGGATCAGAAAACTCACCAAAAAGACCACAACGCTCAGCGCCAGTCCCCCTACAAATAGGCGGTAGGCAATGGTGAGCAGTCGGTATTTTTTGCGGAGCACCATCCCCAGATTGTAAAGATCGCGACTCAAATCATCATAAAGGACTTCCTGGTCCTGTTTAAGGTCACGCAGGTATTCGACGAATTCATCTTTATCCAATTTAAGAAAGTTGCCAAAATAGAGCAGGCTCACTTCGTGCTTGCGCACCTGCTCATCGGTAAACTCGCCACCCGAGACTTTGGGAATGGCGGAGAAAACGGCGAAAATAATAGCCGAAAGGGAGGTAACCATCAACACCAGAATAGGCAAGAGAAATTTTAGATTTTCTTGCACGGAAAGTTGCGAGATGGAGACCCCTGCCCCACCCGCAGTAATCAGAATGGAAAGCACCAGCGTATTGATGCTGATGATCATATTGGCTTTGCCGTCGGCAATGGAGCTTAGATTGATGTGGTTGCGCAAGGTGACGCGATAGACCGTGTCTACGCCTCTGCCGAAATCTTTACCGGTTTTTTTACGGACGGTGGTCTTTCGGGCCTTAACCATATCTTCTTTAAACTCGGCAATATTTTTATTGCGGCGCTTAGAGAAGGTTTCGTGAGCGTAAGGGGTATAGTATTTCACCTGCATTTGCAGGTCGAGCAGCTTCTTATTCCAATCGTAGGCCGTGTACTCCCGCCCCTCGACATTTTCCCGTTCCATTCGCAGCAACTGACCGCGGCGGTCGAAGCGCTTGCGCCCCAGGAAGGCGTAGTTGGCGTCGTGTAGGATCTTTTCCAGTTCGGTTTGGGGCTCTACTTCTTGCCGGGTGCTTTGGATAAGCTTTTCTACCTGTCGGATGTTGGCCTCATCGACTGCTCGCTCTTCCAGAAATTGACGGGCAATAGCTGCGCTGTGCCGTTCGTGCCCATCTTCATCTTGCGTATAACCGACATCGTGAAACCAGGCAGCCAATTGCAGTTGCTCTTTTTCTTTGTCCGAAAGACCGGCCTGCTCTGCCAAATCTTCGCAAACCTCCGCTACTTCCTCCGCGTGGTCGTAATTGTGAAAGACGTATTTGGCGGGAAGGTAGTTTAGCAAATACTGATATACGAAATGCTGAGCTTCTTCCACCAAATTTTCCGGATTGGTCTTTTGCTCTGCCGAAACGGTTTCGTCGGTAGCCATAGGAGCGCTAAAGTTATTTTTTCTTTAAGGCTGAAAGATAATGGAAAGTTTAAGGTAAGGAAATTTTGCAGGTCGCCGAATAGCCGGTCTGTAAAGGCGGAGGCAGCCTTTCAGAATAATTTCATTTGCCGGTTTTTGAATTGATGATAAAGTTCAAGATTCCACTCCGGTTTGACGACGTTTTGAAAATACTTTCGCCTGGCCAATTGGTATTGCTGGCGGATGACTTCCGCCAGTGGCCCTTCTCCACGCATCCGGGCGCCAAAGCGGCTATCGCTCACCTGACCTCCGTGTACCGACTTTATTTTGTTAAGTACTTTCTCGGCCCGCTCCGGCATCCGCCTGCGCAACCAATCTTCGAAGATGGCCCCTACGTCGCCATTGAGCCGGACTATAGTATAGGCAATGGAGGTGGCTCCCCGTTCGGCTACGGCCTTAGCCATCGGAAGCAGTTCGTGCTCGTTGAGCCCCGGAATGATGGGCGCCAGCATAACGTTTACGGGGATGCCGCGTTTCGCAAGTGTTTCGATCGCTTGTAGTCGCCCTCCTACCGTGCTGGTACGTGGTTCCAGATAGCGGCGCGTTTCTTCTTCCAGACTGGTTAAGGAGATGCTAACCCGCGCTAGCCGCTCGCCAGCAAGCTTTTGCAGCAAATCTATATCGCGCAAAACCAAATTATTTTTGGTAATTAACCCCACGGGATGGCGGTGCTTCCAGAGCACCTCCAAAATTTGGCGGGTAATTTCCAGGCGATGCTCAGCGGGTTGGTAACAATCGGTATTACCGGCGAGCATAATAGGCATGACCTCCCAGTTTTTCTTCCGCAACTGCCGATCCAGTAGTTCGGCCGCGTTTTTCTTGTAGAGAATCTTGCGCTCGAAATCCAAGCCTGCACTGTAGCCCCAGTAATTATGGGTATTGCGTGCGTAACAATACACGCAACCGTGCTCGCATCCCTGATACGGATTCATCGACCAGCACATCCCGATATCCGGGCTATCTACTTTGTTGAGAATTGTCTTGGGATAGACTTCGATGTATTCCGTTTTGATCGACTCCTCATCGCGCCAGGCGTCCTCTCCGTAGTCCCATTGCTCGAAACGATTGGCGGGGTTGATCTGGGCGCCGCGGCCCCGGGCTTCGCTATGACGGAATGGCTCTTCCACGTTTTTGTTTTGGTATTAAAACAATTCGTCGGCACAATTAGGTTCTCGAAACAGGATTTAACCTAATCATTTGCGGATTTTTTAAATGATCCCATTGCGGGTTTAGTAAGAGGTGTAGCCAATTGGCCGACGGCCGAAAAAGAAATTAGAAACGTTAGGAGATGTAATAACTGCTTCATAAAAAGTTGGTGTTTTCTTGATTTTAAAGTACGAATTTTGTCTAATTTGTTCGGGTTTCTTTTTTGATCCTGTAAAATGCGATTTAACGCATGAGAATCACTCGCAAATCTTTCTTTAAAGGCCTGGCTGCGGGCACCATTGCCCTCCCCTTTTTTCTGCGGGGCTTGCTAAACGAAAACCACGCGCAGTCTTCCCGCTCCACCATTAGCGGCAAGACCTACTCCTGGAAGATGGTCACCACTTGGCCCCCCAATTTTCCGGTCATCGGAGAAGCCTGTAAACTATTTGCCGATTTGGTCGGGGAAATGTCGGCCGGCCGTATCGACATCCGGGTGTACGGCGGGGGGGAACTGGTTCCCGCCCTGGAAGCTTTTGACGCCGTACGCAGCGGCGCCGCCGAAGTCGGCAGTGGAGCGGCCTACTACTGGGCGGGCAAAGCACCGGCGGCGCAGTTCTTTGCCTCGGTGCCCTTCGGCATGAATGCCCAGCAGCTCAATGCCTGGATTACCGGTGGCGGGGGAATGGAACTTTGGGAAGGGTTATACCGGGATTTCGGATTAGTACCTCTACTCGGTGGCAATACGGGTGTTCAGATGGGCGGCTGGTTCAATAAAGAGATTAGCACCGTTGAGGATCTCAAAGGACTAAAGATGCGCATTCCCGGTCTGGGCGGAAAAGTTTTGGAAAAGGCCGGCGGCTCTCCCGTTTTGCTCGCCGGCGGTGAAATCTACACCGGCCTGGAACGGGGTGTTATCGACGCAACCGAGTGGCTGGGGCCTTTCCACGATCGGATTATGGGGTTTCACGAAATTTCCCGCTATTACTATACCCCCGGCTGGCACGAGCCCGGCACGGCACTGGAGTTCTTCATCAATAAGGATCGTTTTGATGCTTTGCCGCCCGACTTACAGGCTATCGTTCGCACGGCTTCCCTGTACGTCAATGACTGGTGTTTTGCCCAAATGGAAGCTAACAACGCTCGGGCGCTAAACGAATTGATGCAAGCGGGGATTGACATCCGCACCTACCCCCCCGAAGTGCTCGCTACCTTGCGGGAATATACGGCGGAAGTGATTAGCGACATCACGGAACGCGATCCCTACAGCAAAAAGGTCTATGCCTCCTACCGGAAATTCCGCGACCAAATGCGGGATTATGCCGCCATTACGGAGAAGGTATTCTACAATGAAATTCAGTCGATCTAAAGCACTTCAATCTTCTATCAACCAGAAGACCAGCTCGGGAAAAGAGATGACGAGGAAAAGAAAAACCAATTGGATAATCACAAAGGGTATGATGCCCCGGTAGAGGTGTTGGGTGGTTACCGAAGGCGGCGCCACCCCTTTGAGATAGAACAGGGAAAAACCAAAAGGTGGCGAAAGAAAAGACGTTTGCAGATTGAGCCCCAGCAATATGCCGATCCAGATCAGGTTGACGCCTAAGGCTTCAAAAATGGGCGCCACTACCGGAACGATGATAAATACAATTTCGATAAAGTCAATAAAAAAGCCGGCCACGAAGACAACGACCATGACCAGCAGCAGGAAAACATTGGCCGAAAGATTGGCTTCTTCGATGAGATTGACCAGGTAGACGTCGCCGTTCATTTCCCGGAATACAAAGCTAAAGGTTGTGGCCCCCAACAGGATGACGAACACCATGCTGGTCAGGTGAGTGGTTTCCC
>CAYWHT010000417.1:0-4368 GCA_964458135.1 uncultured Saprospiraceae bacterium
GTGGAAGGTTTTGATGTCCTTGGGCGTTTTGTATTCGAGGTATTCCAGGCTTTTGAGGGTATGGTCAAAAACCATGTCGCTAAAAATATCGATCAGCTTCTCCGCCCGTTCCTTTTCCTCTTCCTTGAGCTTTTCCCAATCTTCGGCGGTAATGCCGTTGGTTGACAGAAAGCGAACAAAGTCCGATTCGAGTTCTTCGAGCTCTTCCTTTTGTAATCTTCTGAACTTCATAATACTGGTTAAATCGATTGATTAAGTGTTCGTTTTACCCAAGCAACAGTTTACGGCAAAACAAGATGAGTTGAGGGTGCAAAAATTCCAAAAATCCTTAAACTTGCAGAACATTGAGTCCATTTCTTCGCAAAATCACCAATTACACATGACCTTGCTCGCCGCCTTCGCCCTTCCCGACTTTACTTCCCTGGAAGTATGGGTTAGTCTGCTTACGCTGACCTTTTTGGAGATCGTCCTGGGGATCGATAATATCATTTTTATCTCCATCGCCTCCAACCGCTTAAAGGAGGAGGAGCAAGCCAAATCCCGCAATTGGGGGCTCATCCTGGCCATGGTTTTCCGGATCATTCTGCTTTTTGGCATCACCGCCCTAATTGCGATGCAAGAATCGCTTTTCGAGCTGGATCTGAGCTGGGCGCAGGGCGGTTTTTCCGGTCAGAGTCTGATTTTGATGGCGGGGGGCGTTTTTCTGCTGTACAAGAGTACCTCCGAAATTCACCACAAACTGGAGCAAGATCCCGAAGTCGATCACCAAAAATTGACGGTTAAGCAGGCTACTCTGTTTTCGGTGATCACCCAGATTGCTCTGATCAACATTGTTTTTTCCTTTGATTCCATCCTGACGGCGATCGGGTTGACCGATAATATCGCGATTATGGTTATTGCGGTAGTCGCTTCCATTATTATCATGATGCTCTTTGCCGGGCCGGTGAGCCGTTTTGTCAATCGGCATCCCACTATTCAGATGCTGGGCTTGGCCTTTTTGATTCTGATCGGATTCATGTTGATTGCCGAAGGCGCCCATCTCGCGCATTTGACGATCGGCGGGGCGGAGGTCGGCGCCGTGCCCAAGGGCTATCTGTATTTCGCCATTGCTTTTTCTTTGCTGGTGGAATTTCTGAACATCCGTCTGCGCCGCAAACAAAAGCCCGTGCAACTGCATGGCTACCAGGAAGAAGCCATTCGGTCGGGGGTGGTGGAGGAATCCGGAAAAGGGAACGGAATTTAGCTTGGTAGTGAACGATCCCGGCGCTCAGGGTTTCATTGAAGAGAAAACAGGTTTATTTTATGAGTTACAATTTATCTTCCAGTATTGCGCTTTTACTTATCCGGCTCGGATTCGCAGGTGCGATGCTATACGGTCACGGCTGGGGAAAAATGATGAAGTTGCTGGAAGGCGGTGAGATTCAATTTGCCGATCCTATTGGTTTGGGGCCTACCGTTTCCCTGGCGCTGGCCGTGCTGGCCGAGGCCGTCTGTTCGGCTTTGATCATCCTTGGTCTGTTTACTCGTTTTGCGGCGGTTCCCCTGATCATCACGATGGTGGTGGCCATCTTCTTCGTCCACCTCGATGATCCCTTCAGTAAAATGGAAAAGGCGATTTTATACCTGGTGCCTTTTGTCAGCCTCTACATTGCGGGGCCCGGCAAGTTTTCCCTGGATCGTTTGCTGAAGAGAGCTTAAATGCCCGCGCTTGCGGAAATGGCGAATATTTTAAAATGCATCATCTATTATGCGCTATTTTTCTCGTTTCATCCTCTTTGGGGTACTGGTTTTTCTAGCGGGTTGTGTATCCGATACCGCGGGCTTGACGGCCGCCTACCGGGAAATTCAGGGAGAAACCATGGGCACCTATTACCGGGTGACCTTCCGGGATAGCACCGACCGGGATTTTAAGACGGGCATCGACTCCCTGCTGGCGGCCATTAATATGGAAGTATCTACCTGGATCGATAGTTCCTTGATTTCCCGGTTCAATCAATCTGCCGATTCGGTGATCGTATCCCGGCAACGGAAACACTTTCTTTTGAACCTGCGAGAGGCCCGGCGGGTATACCGTTTGACGGACGGGGCCTTCGATCCTACGGTGATGCCTCTGGTCAACTATTGGGGGTTTGGGTACGAAGGCCGGAAGCCCGTCACGGAGGTGGATAGCCATCGAATCGATTCCCTGATGCAGTTTGTGGGCATGGATAAGATTACGCTAATTGAAGGCGACCCCATGGTCGTGCGCAAGAGCTTGCCGGGCGTGCAATTGGATTTCAGCGGCATCGCCAAAGGCTACGGGGTGGATGCGATTGGCGCCTGGCTGCAGGAGCGCGGCCTGGGGCATTACCTGGTCGATATCGGTGGCGAGGTCAAAGCGCAGGGACGGAGCCCCCGGGGAGACGATTGGCGGGTCGGCATCAACCTGCCGGAGGAAACCGCCGGATTGCAGGAAATTCAAACCTCGACGCCGCTGCGCAACCGGGCGATCGCCACCTCCGGCAACTACCGCAATTACTACGAAGTGAACGGAACGAAATACAGTCACGAAATTAATCCGGCAACCGGATTCCCGGAGCGCAGCACATTGCTCAGCGCCTCCGTTTTCGCCGCCGATTGCATGACCGCCGATGCATTCGCTACCGCTTTCATGATTATGGGAACGGAGCGGGCCTACAAAACGGCCTCCCGCTTGTCTGGCGTCGAGGCCTATTTTATCTTTAGTAAAACAGACGGTGAGATGGGAATACGCTATACTGAGGGCTTGAATGGCATCTTTGAGGGCAGTACCGCATCCGCCAATTAGCAAACGATCAATCCATGGAATTCAATTTAAATCGCGACTTAATTTTTCTGGACATCGAAGCCACCGGTTTAAACGTGGTCCGGGATCGCATCATTCAAATCGCCATGATCAAGTACCCCGCAGCTGGAGGAGAGCCCGAAGAGCTATCCTTAATGGTCAATCCAGGAATTCCGATCTCCCAGGAGGCTATGGAGGTGCACGGTATCGAGCCCAAGGACGTCGCTAACAAGCCTACCTTCCGCCAGGTAGCCGAGCAAATCCGGGATTTTATCGGCAATGCCGATCTGGCGGGCTACAATTCCAACCGCTTCGATATCCCCATGCTGATGGAGGAATTCGACCGGGTGGGTATGGAATTAAATGTGGATAACCGCCGCACGATCGATGTACAACGCATCTTCTACAAGATGGAGCCCCGCACCCTCAAGGCGGCCCTGCGTTTTTACTGCGACAAGGAACTAGAGGACGCCCACGACGCCATGGCCGACGTAAAAGCCACCATCGACGTCTTCAAAGGGCAACTCCGGCGATACGAAAATACCGACTACGAAGACGGTGACGGCCATCTGCACCCCGCTCCGGTCAAAAACGACATGCAAGCTATACACGATTTCACCAACGATAATCGTTTTCTGGACGCCACCCAAAAGTTAAAATACGATGTCAATGGCGAAATCGTGTTCAGCTTTGGGAAATACAACGGCAAACCCGTGGCCGAAACCCTGGCGCACGACAAGCAGTACTACAATTGGATACTTAACAAGGAATTTACTTCTCAGGTCAAGCAGCTCGTCAAGAAAATTGTACGGGATTATGAAAAAGCCCAGAAGGAAGGCTGAGTGGCCGGTCGGCCTGATTGGAGGAATATTGATCTTTGCATTGCTGCCGGGTTGTAACGAACCCGAGCCGGGTTGCCTGGAAATTGAAGCGGTCAATTTTGCGGTAGACGCCGACCGTCCCTGCGCCGACTGCTGCAATTTTCCCGCCATCAACCTCTCCCTGGAACACAAAGTCGTATTACCCGATACCGTGGAAAACCTGGTGTACGAAGATTCCGTCTACCAGGACGGCGCCGGCAATGACTTTCGCCTGGAGCGCATTCGCTTCTTTCTCACCGACTTCGGCTTGCAGCGGGAAGACGGCTCCCGCCTGGGCGTGGATGACACCCTGCGTATCCGCATACCGCAGAAAGACGGCAGTACCCGCGAGGTCGTCGTAGAAGACAACTACGCCCTGGTGGACCCGGGAAATTTTCGCAGCATCAGCATCGGCAACTTTCGCGGTAGCGGCCGCTTTATCGCCATACAATTTACCCTGGGCATTGAAGGTATCGCCAATCAGACCAGGCCGGAAAGCTTTCCCGAAGATCAGCAGGATCATCCCCTGGCCGATTCCAGCATGTTCTGGAATGTGGACTCGGGATACATCTTTAACCGGATTGATTTGTTTAAAGTAAAAGGAATTGCGGATACGCTGAGGCGAACCGTAGCCATCGGTTTGCCGGAAAACTTGCTGCAACTCAGCATTCCGGTAGATTTTACGCTGGATCCGGGCTTCAATGC
>CAYWHT010000418.1:0-1827 GCA_964458135.1 uncultured Saprospiraceae bacterium
GAGGAGCGAAGCGACGATCAGCGAAGCTAAAAAGAGCAAGTCAGCATTCACAAATCTTGGGTTGGCAGACTATAAAGCCCGAATCAGGAGAATTCCATCGTATGTACCAAAAAATCATCTACATCTACCGGCACGGTCAAACCGACCTGAATAAGAACAAGATCATTCAGGGTAGTGGGATCGACGCCGGGCTCAACGATTTCGGCAGGCGACAAGCGCAGGCCTTCTTTGAACGGTACCGGAACGAAGCATTCCAGCTGGTCATCACTTCCGCCCTGCGCCGCACCCACCAAACGGTACAGCCGTTTCTGGAAGTGGGACTGCCCTGGGAACAGTTTACCGAGATCAATGAAATGGGATGGGGCAGCCAGGAAGGTAAACGGAGCAGCCCGGAAATGAAGGAACAGTACCGGGGCATCATCAATCGTTGGAAAGCCGGGGATTACCGGGCTCGCTTCCAGGACGGAGAAAGCGCCTCCGAAATGGCCGCCCGGATGATCCGCTTCGTAGAATGGCTCAAATTGCGGCGGGAACAAAAAATACTCATCTGCAGCCATGGGCGCGCCATGCGTTGCCTGATGTGCATCCTGAAAGGAGAACCGCTCTACGCCATGGAAAACTACCACAATTCCAATACCGGGCTCTACGTCACCCGCTACCGCCCCAACCGATTTTTATTCGAACGCGAAAACGATACGGAACATTTGACCGAACTGCAAACCGAATTGCTTTAACCCAATTACCCGCAGTGAAGAAAATCAAAATTACCGCAGTAAGCTATTTGAATACCAAGCCATTGCTCTATGGCCTTTTCAAAAGTGAAATTTCCGAGCATATCGACTTGCAACTGGACATCCCCTCGGTCTGCGCCGAACGGCTCAAACGGGGAGAAGTGGACCTCGGATTGATCCCCGTAGCCGCCATCCCCGAACTGTCCGAACCGGAGATCATCTCCGATTACTGCATTGGCGCCACCGGCCCAGTGCGCACCGTCGTATTGTTTTGCGAACGACCGATAGAGGAACTCGACCGTATCTTTCTCGACTATCACTCCCGCACCTCGGTAGAGCTCCTCAGGATATTGCTGCGGGAATACTGGCGACTCGAGCCGGAGCTGGCGCCGGCACAGCCCGGTTATGAAGATGACATCCGGGGAACTACCGGCGGATTAGTCATCGGAGACCGTACCATCCCCATGGAATCTCATTTTGCCTACGCCTATGATTTGGGGAAAGCCTGGCGCCAACATACCGGCTTGCCTTTCGTCTTCGCGGCCTGGGTGAGTACTTGTTCTCCCGAAGATTTCTTCCTGGATCGTTTTAACCGGGCGCTGCGCCGGGGAGTTGAGCACATTCCCGAGCTGATTTACCTGCTTCCCAGCCCGCACCCCAGCTTCAATCTGCAGGAATACTACACCCGCAATATCAGCTACGATCTGACTCCCGCCAAAAAGCAGGGGCTGCAATTATTTCTGCAAAAGCAAAAAGACAATGCTCCGGCATCGTTTTACTTGTTTTAGGCCATCTGTTATTATAGTTGCCTAGATTTTATCTATATTCAGGCCAATACACGCCATTCACGCTTATGAAAATAGGGATACTCAAAGAACAAGCGGACAAAAGGGTAGCGATCACCCCCGACGGTATATCCAAATTGAAGGCGATGGGGGCCGAAGTCCTCGTAGAGAGCGGCGCCGGCGAGGCAGCCTTGTTTGCCGACGACGCCTACGCCGAAGAAGGGCAGGTGGTGTCGCGCGAAGCATTGCTCCAACAAGTGGATTTGCTCATCAGCATCAGCCCGCCGCCGGAATCCGACTTGCAACAGTTG
>CAYWHT010000418.1:1837-2216 GCA_964458135.1 uncultured Saprospiraceae bacterium
CAACAGTTGCAAGCGGACACTTTGTTGGTTGGGCAATACGCCCCTTTCAGTGATCCGGAAGTGACCGGCCGGTTGCGCAACATGAATTTAAGGGCCTGCAGCCTGGACATGATTCCCCGAACGACTTTGGCGCAAGCCATGGACGTGCTCAGCTCCATGGCTTCCATTGCCGGCTACCGGGCCGTCCTGGAAGCGGCCCTCCGGCTGCCCAGTTATTTTCCGATGATGATCACCGCCGCCGGCAGCATTAAGCCCGCCCGGGTGCTCATATTAGGCGCCGGCGTGGCCGGTTTGCATGCCATTGCTACGGCTCGCCGTCTGGGCGCCATGGTGGAAGCTTTCGATACGCGGCAGGCCGCAAAGGAGGAAGTAGAAAGCC
>CAYWHT010000418.1:2226-4361 GCA_964458135.1 uncultured Saprospiraceae bacterium
CCGATTCGTAGAAGTGGAAGGCGCCCGCGACGAGACCGAGGCCGGTGGGTATGCCGTCCAGCAATCGGAAGAATTCCTCCAACGCCAACGTGCGGAAGTGCAATCCCGCGCCACCAAAGCCGATGTACTCATCACCACCGCGCAGGTGCGCGGTCGCAAGGCCCCCCTGCTCGTTCCGAAAGATACGGTCGAACAGATGAAGCCAGGCTCGGTCATCGTCGATTTGGCGGCCTCTACGGGCGGCAACTGCGAATTGACCGAAAACGACCAGGTCATCAATCATCAGGGCGTCACTATCGTAGGTAATTCCAAGCTCGCCAACGACATGCCCACCGACGCCAGCCGGCTGTATAGCAACAATGTCATCAATTTCCTCAATCTGATCGTCAAAGACGGCGCGCTGGAATTGGACACCGAAAACGAAATCATCCGGAACGCTTATTTTACGGCCGAACAACCCGCAGCTTCCTAAATCACAAAACAAGCACAGCAGCATTTCATGGAAACGGTTTACGAATTTTTTAACGGAAATCTCATCCTCATTTACTTGCTTCTTTTTACTATCGTATTGGGTTTCGAGGTGATCTCCAAGGTGCCCACGGTATTGCATACCCCCTTAATGTCGGGTGCTAACGCAATCAGTGGGGTGGTCATCATCGGCGCCATCATCCTCATTCGCCAGGCCGAACCCGATGATTACCTGACGCTGGGGCTGGGGCTTTTAGGCGTCATCCTCGGCATGACCAATGTCGTAGGAGGCTTTGCGGTTACCGACCGCATGCTCGAAATGTTTAAGAAAAAAAAGAAATAACAACCGTCCTAATCCAAGACGCAACATGGCATTCGACTTTTACATCAACCTCAGCTATCTCATTGGGGCCCTCGCCTTTGTTTTCGGGCTGCGCATGCTTAGCTCCCCCGATACGGCCCGCCGCGGCAACGTTTTGGCGGGTTTTGGCATGAGCCTCGCCATATTGGCCACCTTGATCCGCCCCATCGGCGGTGCGGAAAACAACTACGGCTGGATTGCCGCCGGCCTCGTCATCGGCGGCGCCGCCGGATACGTCTCGGCCCGCCGCATTCAGATGACCGCCATGCCGCAGATGGTTTCCATCTTCAACGGGCTGGGCGGGGCCTGCGCCGTCGTGCTGGCCATGGCCGAGCTGGTGCACTTTTATGACGGATCGGTCTCCATGTCGGCCGGACAGCTCGTGATCGTCATCCTGGCCGTACTGATTGGCGGCACTTCCTTTACGGGAAGCATGCTGGCTTTCGGCAAGCTGGAGGGCGTTGTCAATGACCGGAAAATCACCTTTCCCAATCATACGATTTTCAACCTCGTGCTGTTGGTGGTCACCCTGGTATTGGGCGTCTGGCTCATCGTGCAGGGCGCCGGCGGCGTGCTGTCTCTGGCCATCGTATTTATGCTCCTCGCCCTGGTGTACGGCTTTTCCTTCGTGGCGCCCATCGGCGGGGCCGATATGCCGGTGGTCATTTCCCTCTTAAATTCCTTTACCGGCCTTTCCGCCGCCGCAGCGGGCTTGATTTACTCCAACCGCATCATGCTGGTCGGTGGCATCCTGGTCGGGGCGGCCGGCACCATCCTCACCATTTTGATGTGCCGGGCAATGAATCGCTCGCTGACCAACGTGCTCATCGGTGGCTTTGGCGTAGGCGCCGCCGCAAAGGGTCAGCAAGGGGAACAAGTCATCAAGGAGGTAACGACCAATGACGCCGCCATCCAGCTGTTCTACTCCCAGTCGGTCATGTTCGTACCCGGCTACGGCCTGGCCGTCGCCCAGGCTCAAAAACTGTGCAAAGAGATCGACGATATGCTGGAGGCTAACGGCGTCGAGGTCAAATACGCCATCCACCCGGTGGCGGGCCGGATGCCTGGCCACATGAACGTCCTGCTCGCCGAAGCCGACGTGCCCTACCCTAAGTTGCTCGACCTGGAAGACGCCAACGCCGCCTTGCCCAGTACGGACGTCGTCATCATCGTGGGCGCCAACGACGTGGTGAACCCCGCCGCCCTCGACGACCCCGGCAGCCCAATCTACGGCATGCCCGTGCTCAACGTCTGGGACGCCAAAAACATCATCGTCCTCAAACGAAGTATGCGCCCGGGTTACGCC
>CAYWHT010000419.1:0-800 GCA_964458135.1 uncultured Saprospiraceae bacterium
CAATACGCACAGGCCACCCGCCTGGCCTTTGGCTACGGTGAAGTGCAGTACGGCGCCCAGGTGGATATCGGAGAGCTGATTACGGCCTACGCCGAAAAACTTAAACGGGAAAATCGACTCTCCAACCGACCTTTCAACTACCACCAATTGCGCATCCAACCCGATTTTGTCCAGTACGAAAACCTTGGCGCGAGGAGAGTCGTATTTTGCGAAGGCCACCGGGCCCGGCAAAACCCCTTTTTCAACTATTTACCCTTTGGCGGCGCCAAGGGAGAAATACTTATCGTAAAGATCAAAGATGCTGCTTTCGATAAAATTCTCAAACACCGCATTTTTATCGTTCCGCTTAAAAATGGCTTGTACTGGGTGGGATCTACCTACGATTGGCGCTACGAAGACGATCGCCCCACGGAGCGGGGACGGCAATTCTTGATGGAACGTTTGGAAGATGTGCTAACCGTACCTTTCGAGATCATCGAACATAAAGCAGCCATCCGGCCCACCGTTAAAGACCGGCGCCCGTTTCTGGGTGTGCAGCCCGAATTTCCCAACCTGTACATGTTCAACGGTCTGGGCACCAAAGGGGCTTCCCTCGGGCCTTACTGGGCCAATCATTTCTTGCAATTTCTGCAACAAAATCAACCGCTGGACCCGGAGGTAGATATCCGCCGCTTTGCGGATTAATGGCGGTGGATAAGGGCTTCGCAGATAGGGTTTAAATGCCGGAGAGAACGCCCGGTCTGTTGAATAGAATAACCTATATTCCCGCTTTTAGCACCTGTATTCCGTTAAAAATTTTG
>CAYWHT010000419.1:810-4334 GCA_964458135.1 uncultured Saprospiraceae bacterium
GATTAAACCGGATCTAAATCAAAAATCAAAAATCCAAAATCCAAAATCAAAAATCCAAAATCAAAAATCAAAAATCCAAAATCATCCCCCCCTTATGTAATTTTCCAATCCACCGCATCATTAAAGCAAAGGCGTACAATATTTGCATGCTTGCCCGCCTTTTAGTATTTACAGGAAATAATAACTACCAAATATTTATGTGGCCAACAAAGATGCTTTTTGCCGCTTTTGTGGTGTGCCTGCTCCTATCTGCGACAGGGTACGCCCAACAATCCGACGATATGTCTGCTCAGGGGGTCTACGAACGGGAATGGAAAACAATCGATTCGCTGGAAGCCGAAGGGCTGCCGCGTTCCGCATTAGCGGAGGTGGAACAGCTTCAGCAACAAGCCCGTGCCGATGATGAGGAAGCCCAAGTCATCAAAACCATTATTTACCAGTCTAAATATATCACTCAATTGGAAGAGGACGGCAAGGTGGCGGCCATCCAAAACCTGCAATCCCAATTGGCCGGTAGCGGCCCCCGGGTGGCGGCGGTGCTTCATTCTGTGTTGGGGCAATTGTACGCGACCTACGCCGACAACAATGTTTTTCAAATTCGCGAGCGTTCCGAACTGGCCGGTGAAGCCGGCGACGATATCCGCACCTGGAGTCTCGACCAGTTGCTGACCACCGCTAACCGGCACTACCGGGAATCAGTCAGCAATCCCGCGATCCGCGAAGCGGAGATCGAAAACTTTGCCGCCATCACCACGGAGGCATTGGGAACGGATGCTTTGCGCCCCACGCTTTTCGACTTTTTGGCCCACCGCGCCATCGAGCATTTCAGCAACGAACGCACTTATATCAACGATCCATCCTATAAATTCGTCATCCGGGATCCCGTGGCGCTCGGCCCGACCGGGGAATTTATCCGTTGGGAACCCGCAACCCGCGATACGCAATCTTTCCATTTGCAAGCCATTCATCTTCTGCAGGAACTGCTCGCCTTTCACCGCGACGATGACGATCCCCGGGCGTTGATCGAGGCCGAGTTGGAGCGTTTCAAATTCGCCTACCAGCACGCCGTCCTGGCCGATAAGCGGGAGCGCTACCTCACCGCCCTCCGCCGGCTGGAAACGCGCTTCCGGGATAATCCCGAAGTGGCGCGCGCCCTCCACGCCCGGGCGACCGTGCACCGGGAACTGGGCAATCGCTTCGATCCCTTTACGGCTACCGAATGGCGGGGAGAATTCCAGCAAGCACTGGATATTTGCCAACAATGTCAGGAGGATTATCCAAAGAGCTACGGTAGCCAACTATGCGCCCAACTGGCCGCCGAAATACGCGCCCAATATCTGAGCATGCAAATGGAAAAGGTTCATACTCCCGGTAAACCGCTGCTGGCTAGCCTGAAATATCGCAACGTTGAACAGGCGCACTACCGGGTGGTGCGCCTAACTGAAGAAGAATGGAACGCGCTCGACACCCAGCGATTCGATGCACGGCTGAAGCAGCTGCTCGGCCAATCCGCCCTGCAGGAAGGGCAACTTGATCTTCCCAATCCCGGCGACTTTCAACCCCACCACAGCGAATTTAAAATCGATCCCTTGCCCCTGGGCTGGTACGCCGTACTGTTGAGCCGCAGGGCGGATTTCGCCTATGACACCAGCGCCCTAACCGGCTATGCCCGCCTTCAAGTGTCCAATTTGGCTTATTTTGATCGTCGCAACGCCCGGAACGATAACGAATTCCTGGTCGTCCATCGGCAAACGGGAGAACCGCTGGAAGGGGTGAACGCCCAATTTTTTACCCGGAAGTACAATCGCAGCACCCAAACTCAGGAACTCGTAAATGTGGGAAGTGCACGGACCGATCGCAACGGATTGCTGCGCCCCGATTTGCCCAACTACACTTCTCATTCCATACGCTTCTCCCTGGGAGAAGACGTACTGCACTATGACGATTATTATTCGAATTACTCCTATCAATCGGACGATAATTCGAATTACTCCGATCAATTGATCGATCTTACCACCCGCTTCTTTCTGGACCGGGCGATCTACCGGCCGGGGCAGACGATTCATTTCAAAGGGATTGCCCTGGAAAAACAAGCCGAAAACGACTACCGCGTCCTGGCGGAAAAGGCGGTAAGCGTGCGCCTGCGTGATGTCAACGGCCAGGTCGTGGAAGAAAAATCCTTTACCACCAATGAATACGGCACCTTCAACGGCGTCTTCACGGCTCCGGAGGGAGGGCTGCGCGGCCGCTACAGCCTGGCGTCCAGCCTGGGCTATGACTCCCACGGCTTCCAGATCGAGGAGTACAAACGCCCCCGCTTTGAAGTGCTGCTCGATAGGCTGGAAAAAGCCTATGCGCTGGAAGACACCGTAGAACTGAGCGGCCGGGCTAAGGCTTACGCGGGCAGTAATATCGATGGGGCGCAGGTAAGCTACCGCGTCGTCCGCAAAACCGTATTCCCCTGGTGGCGGGCCAGGGCGTTTCGTTCTTTTCCGCCGCCTTTCGGCGAAAAGGAAATGGAAATCGCCAACGGCGCCACCACCACCGATATTAATGGGCAGTTCCAAATTCAATTCCCCGCCATTCCCGATGAAAGCATTCCCCGGGAAAACCGCCCGGCCTTTTATTATACCGTATACGCCGACGTAACGGACATTACGGGAGAGACCCATTCGGCAGAGCGAACCATTCGCCTGGGCTACATCAGCTTATTAGCCCGCATCGACGCCCCCCGGGAGGCCGATCGCCGCGATAGCCTGAGGCTGGATTTGCAAACCGTCAACCTCGACGGGCAAGCCCAAGCCACGGAAGCTCGTTTGCAAATTCAACGCCTCGAAAGCCCGGATCATCCCTACCGAAGCCGCTATTGGCAAACCCCCGATCAGCACCTGCTTTCCGAAGCGGATTTCGCGGAAGCTTTTCCACGCTTGCCCTACCGCGACGAGGATAATCCGCGCAACTGGGGCGTACTGGAAACGGTTTACGATCAAAGCCTGAATACCGGAGATACTTCGTCTCTCCAGTTGGATGCGGGTGATTGGGAGGTAGGTCACTACCGGCTCCAACTCAGGGCGATCTCCCCCGAAGGCGACACCGTAACCGCCCGCAGCATGCTGCTCTTGTACGATGCCGAAGCTCAACGCATTCCGTCAGACGTACAGCTGTTGGCCAACCTGTCTGCAGCCTCCGCCGAACCCAGTGACACCACCCAACTGGTAGCGGCTTCCGCCGATGAGCTGCAGTTGTTCTTGGAGATAGAAAGACAGGGAGAAATTATCGATCAACGTTGGCTTCGGGAGCTGGATTGGCAAACAATCGATCGCGTCATCCAGGAGGCCGACCGGGGCAATATCCATTTCCACCTGACCACCGTCAAGGATAACCGCCCCTTGACATGGTCACAGACGCTTTCGGTACCCTGGACCAATAAGCAACTGACCTTCGAATACCTCAGCTTTCGCGATAAACTACGCCCCGGCCAGGAGGAGGAATGGCGCATTAAAATCAGCGGACCGGGCCAGGAG
>CAYWHT010000420.1:0-731 GCA_964458135.1 uncultured Saprospiraceae bacterium
TTCTTTAACGCCGGATAAAGGAAAAAGCACTAGAAAACCGACAGTTATTGATTGCTCATCGCTTAATCACTTCCTCCGTCAAGAGCTTGCCCATGGCCAGGCGAAGGGCCGATTGGGTCAACCTGCGTGGGCTTCCGGGTTGCCCCTGCAGGTCGGCCAGCGCTTCCCGGATGGTCTGGCTGACGTCGGCGAAAATGGCCCGATCGGTCATTTCGGCGCCGGGCCGCATGAAGTAGGCAAAGACGCGGGCCATGCCGCAGTTGGCGATGAAATCGGGGATCAGGCTGATTTGCTGGTCGGCATAAATGGCGGTGGGGCCGAGGAAAATTTCGTCGTCGACAAAGGGTACGTTGGCCCCACAAGCCATTACCTCTAAGCCGCCCCGGATGAGCCGATCTACCTGCTCGCGGGTGACCAGGCGGGAAGCAGCGCCGGGTACGAATATGTCGGCCCCCATATCCCAAATTTGCCGGTCGGTCTCGCCGAAAGACAGCAGCTGATTGGCTTCCAGTCGGTTCTTTTGTTTGAGGACGAATAATTGTTTAATCTCCTCCACGCCCAAACCTTCGGGAGAGAGGATGCCTCCCACTAAGTCGATGATTCCCTTGATTTTGGCGCCGTGCAAAGTCAGATAGGAAGCGGCGGCCGAGGCGACATTGCCCCAGCCCTGGATAATGGCGGTTTTCCCTTCCAGAGATTGGCCGTGGAAAATATCGTAATAGTGCCGTATG
>CAYWHT010000420.1:741-4333 GCA_964458135.1 uncultured Saprospiraceae bacterium
GATTCGGCTACCCCAAAACCGGTAATCATATCGGAGACCGCGAATTTCTGTGGGCCATCGGGTACGTAGGCCGCATCTTCGACAATTTTGGATACGCCGTGCCGTAATTGACCGATGATGTGTACTTTTTCACCCGGGCTGGAATTAAAATGACCATTGACAATGCCTTCCTGGGGGTGCCATAAACCGAGGGCTTCGGTGATGGGAATGACGTCGCGGATTTCGTCTACGTTGAGATCGCCTCCGGTGCCATAGTAAGTTTTGAGCAGTGGCTTGACGGCGCGGTACCAGCGCCGCAGTACGCCGTTGCGGCGTGGATCTTCCGGGTCGAAGTTGATGCCCGATTTGGCGCCCCCGATGGGCGGACCGCTAATCGAAAACTTGATTTCCATGACTTTGGCCAGCGCCGCTACTTCCTGGCGGGTGAGGCCTTTGCGCATGCGGGTGCCGCCGCCGGCCGCTCCGTTGCGCAGGGAATTAATGACGACCCAACCGACGGCTTCGGTTTCGGGATCGTTCCATTCAAATACCATTTCCGGGGCTTGGGCCCGGTACCGTTCCAGCAGTTCTTCCATGGGTTGGTTAAATTTTGGTTAGGGCGGCCCGGAATAAATTGGGTGGCGCCCGCGGTCTTGGGCACGGATGATTTTCTTACCTTTAGAGCCGGTACAAAAGTAACATTATGCTGGAAAACTGGCTAAGCCCGCTCGTACTCGATGACATCCTCGACGGCCCCCCGCGCGATCACCAATTGGGTAGTCATCTCCGGGTTTACAGCGATCAGATTCCCGATTTGCGGAAAGCCAAAATCGCCTTTGTCGGAATCGGCGAACGCGACGCCAATGCCATTCGCTCGGAATTGTACCGCCTTAGTTTTGCCTTTCCCGGTCTGCAGTGCGTTGATCTGGGCAACCTGCGCAAATCGGGACTCACCTTTGTGATGTCTTCTCTCAAGGAATTACTCGATAGTCGCATACTTCCGGTTCTGCTGGCCAATGACCCCCGTTATATCCCCTACCAGGTGCGGGCTTTTCAGGAGTACCAGCAATTGGCCAGTTGGGTGGTGGTGGATGAAAAGGTTTCCTACCTGCCGGGTTCCAAAGAAAAACACCACTACCTTAATCAGGTCATCGACCGGGATATTTCGGCCCTGTTCCACCTTGCCGTTTTGGGCAGCCAGAGCCACGCCAGCGCGCCGGAGGCGCTGGATTTCCTGGATTCCCAGAATTTCGAATGCCTGCGCCTTGGCCGCGCCCGCGCCAATTTGATCGAGTTGGAACCGCTGGTGCGCGACGGCGACCTGATGAGTTTCAACCTGGCCGCCCTCAAATCGAGTGAAGCGCCCGGGCAGCTCCATCCCAGCCCTAGCGGATTTTTCAGCGAAGAGGCTTGTCAGATCTGTCGCTACGCTGGGATGAGCGACAAGCTCAAAGCTTTCGGCTTGTTCGGCCTGCGCCAGTCCCGTGACCGGGGCGGTCAGACCGCCCAGGTGGCCGCCCAGATGTTGTGGTATTTCCTGGAGGGCTTCTACCACCGCAAAAAAGACTTCCCTGCCTCCACCAATGGCCTGGTGGAATACATCGTCGACTCCAAAAAGCTCGACTACCAGATCACCTTCTGGCGCAGCCAGCGTAGCGGCCGCTGGTGGATGCAGGTGCCCGTCAAAACCAAAAAACGCTACCAACGCCACCGCCTGATCCCTTGCTCCTATGCCGATTACAAGCTCGCCTGCCAGGAGGAACTGCCGGAGCGGTTGTTAAATGCGTTTCGACGGTTTGATGGAGCGGGGTAATGCCTCGATAGCGTTCCAATAAGTCATTCTCAATCCGCCAACTGTTCAAACCGGCTTTGGCGCAACAGCTTATAAGCATGTGCGTTGGCCGCCGCCTCGCGGTAGGAGCGGAAGAGGTGCATTTCCAGGCCGGTGGATTTGTGAATGAGTTGGGCGATTTTGCGGGCTTTTTTGCGGTGGCGCACGTCGTGGATGTAGATGGCTTTGATGCGTCCGGGAAAGGCCTTGGCGACGCGCAGGTAAATTTGGGCGTCGGATTCGCCGCTGTCACCGATGAGGACAAAGTGCAAATGGGGGTAGGTTTCCAGGATTCGGCTGATGGACCAATACTTGTGGCCCTGATAGTCGGTGGGTCGGTTATCTTGCGGGATGCCGATATCGCGCTGAAGGATGGGACCGCGGGGGAGTTCGTTGAGCTCGAGAAAGTCTTCCACCAGGTCGAAAAGGTTCCAAGGGCTATTGGAGACGTAAAAAAAAGGATTGTTGGCCATCTGGTCGGGGCCCTCTTGCAGGGCCCGGTAAAAGGCCGCAACTTCGTGAAAGGCGGTGCGGCTGGTGGCGTTTTTGAGCATGGTGTTATAGAGGGCCTTAAGTTTTAGGGGCGCCGCCAGGCCGGTATGGAGAATGGTGTCGTCGATATCGCTGATGATGCCAAACTGAGCCCGCTGGCCGGGCACCAGCACCTGAGTGTGGGTGAGCACATCGGCCCGTCGCCAGGGTAATTCATAGAGGTGGATGCGGGCGGTAAACCATCCGGAAGGGGAAGTGGAGATGGGAGGATCCAGGGGAGTGTCGAGCCGGAAATAGCCCTCCTGGTCGGAAACGAGATGGAAATGGTGATCCCCGATGGTGACCCGAAGTTTGGCGTTGGGCACTTCGTCGCTTTCAAAGCGCTTGAGGCTGTTGAGAAAATTGCGCCAGCCAGAATCGCCGACTTTGCTGATGATAAACTTTTCCTTGAGCACGCGCCCCTGGAGAAAGACGAAGTCGGAGCGGCCGAAACCGCCGTAGGCCACGGCGCTCACCGGCGCATTGCGGCCAATGCCCAGGCGCCCCCGCACCCAGCGTCGCCACCGGTCGAGCCCTTGGTCCATCTTGCGCAAGCTTGCAATAATCATCTTTTTGGGCGAAGGCATTTTTTCCTCAAAATAAAAAAAAGCGGATATTATCTTTATGCCTGGTCTTTTTCATCGGGCAGCAACCCCTGAACGTGTTTTCATGGTCCAAACAATAAAAAGCTGGCTCTACCGGAGGTTGGGTCGCGAACGCTATCTAAAACTCGTCAGTCAAATTTATTTTCTGGCCTACCGCAGCGGCTGGCTACGCCGCAAACCAGAGTACCAGTGCCATTACTACGTCCGTCAGCTTATCCGGCCGGGAGATTACATCATTGACATCGGCGCCAATCTGGGGTATTATACCGTGTTATTCGCCGAATGGACGGGCATTGAAGGGAAAGTATTTAGCGTAGAGCCGGTGCCGCTCTACCGGCGCATCCTTGCGGAAAATACGGCCCGCCTGCCGCAGGTGGACATCCTCCCCTACGCGCTGGGTCCGGAAGCCGCCAAGGTGAAGATGGGCGTACCCGGTGATGCGCCCTACCGCCACGGCCTGACCCGCATCCTCAACCGGGAGGAGGCAGCCGCCGTGGCGCAAACCTTCGAAGTGGAAGTCAAGCCCCCACTGGAGGTCTTTGACAAGTTACCCCGCCTCAATTACCTGAAGTGCGATGTGGAAGGCTACGAAGGCGAAGTCTTGCCGGCCATGCACGACTTACTCAAGCGGCACCGGCCCATCGTG
>CAYWHT010000421.1:0-4295 GCA_964458135.1 uncultured Saprospiraceae bacterium
GAAAAAATAGCGGCGTCATATTTTCACAAATCCTGAGTTGTCAGACTATAATTTATAGCTTGCTAAGCTTTTCCCCCGTATTCGAACCACACAGCCACAAAAATTTTCCCTCCCATTAAACCTCCTCTCCACCACAACGTCTATATTTTCAAACACACCAATTTGCAGACGCCAGTGACAGCCATTACGGACGAAAAGATCCTGGATTTGATGACCAACCGCAAGACGCAGGAGCGCGGCTTCCGGTTACTTATGGAGCAATACCAGGAGAAGCTGTACTGGCACGTTCGGCGGTTGGTGGTGGATCACGATGACGCAAATGATGTGTTGCAGAATTGCCTAATCAAGGCGTACCGCAGCATCGGCAGTTTCCGGCGTAAGTCAGCCCTGTATACCTGGCTGTACCGTATTGCCACCAATGAGGCCATCACCTTTTTGAAGAATAAAAAGCGCAAGGCTACGGCCTCGCTTGACGGAGAGGAATCCGAATATTTAGTCAACCAATTACAGGCCGATCACTTTTTTGACGGAGACACCACTCAGTTGCTTCTCCAGCGGGCGCTCCATAGCCTTCCGGAGAAGCAACGGGCCGTTTTTAGCCTGCGCTACTACGAAGAGATGCCCTACCAGCAAATTTCGGAAGTACTGGGCGCCTCGGTAGGCGCTCTTAAGGCATCCTACCATCACGCCGTTAAAAAGATCGAGCTCTATTTCAAGGAGAAAGAAATCAGTTAGGATGGATCCCAATAAAAAAGAAGTGCGGGAAGAGTTGGAGCAGCTCTCTTCCCGTTTGGCCCGGCTCAAAGAGCAGCAAAAACAGCCTTTTGACCTGCCCCATAACTACTTCCGGGAATTGCCCGAGGAGGTGATGGCGCGCATTCGGTCGGAAGAAAGCCCTTCTGGTTGGTGGCCGGAATTGAGCGCGCGCATTGCGGCGCTCTGGCGGCTCCGCTACGCCGCCCTGCTGGCTACCGTTGCAGTATTGGCCGCCGTTGGGTTTTGGCAGCTTAACCGGCCCGCCGAATCCGAGCTGCGAGCCGAAGATATTTTCGCCAGCATCACGGCCGAGGAGGCCGACGCCTACATCCGCTCCAATATCGATGATTTTGCCAACGAACTGGTTCTGGAAGTCAGCCAGACGCCGTCGGCAAAATCCCCCTCGGCCTCTTCGCTGGAAGAGCACGAAATTGAGGAATATCTGAATGACGCCCTGGAAGACCTGGACCCAGAGGAGTTGGAAGACCTTCTGTAAAATTAATTGCTAAACGACTACCCAATGAGGAAACGACTGTTTTTGATCGGAATATTTTGTTTGTCGGGCATCTACGGCTGGGCGCAGCAGATCCCTACCGATGGCCCCGCCGCCCAAAAAATTAAGGCCATGAAGGTGGCCTTCATCACCGAACGGCTCAACCTCACGCCCGAAGAATCCCAACAGTTCTGGCCGCTGTACAACGAGTTTGAAGAGACCGAGAAGGCCATCCGGCAAGAATACCGCACCGGCCGTGATCTGCAGAATATTTCGGAGGAAGAAGCCGACCAACTCATCGAGCAACACTTTGAGATGGAACAACGGCTGCTAGACCTCAAAAAGAAATACTTCCAAAAATTCAAACCGGCAATCTCCGCCCGGAAGATTATCCTGTTGCGCAAGGCCGAACGCGAATTTAACCTGGAATTGCTGAAGCGACTCCGGGAGCGGCGACAGGGAAGGGGCAATTTTTAGAGCTTGTTGGGCGTCTACCCTGTGGAATAGTCGCTCTGCGAATTTCACAGGGTTTACCCTTTGGCCTGCAAATGACCATCATGGAACTATTTTTTCGCCCCATAGCGATCAAAAATGGCTTCGGGAGAACCCAAATCTGATCATTGTCGGCATCAAAAGCAAACTCCTAGTGCTCCAACACCCCCCAAAGGCCACATCTCAAAACTTCACATAAAACAATTTTTAAATAAATGCAATCCTTAAAGTATTAATTCATAAAAGGTTATGGCGTAAAACGCCACTCCCTCGAATATCCCTACCGTTCCGTTATTAGCTTCCGGGAAGGCCCGTTGATCGTAGCAAGTTTGGTGCTTTTTTCCGTATCTTGAGTCTTAGATTCCTGAAACTAACAATGAAGCGTCCTATGAACAACCGACACAGCCAGACAATTACCGATCTGGTTGCCGAGTACGAGGCGATGGTGGAACAAGGAACCGTTTCTTTTTTGAATGGCAATGACTGCAACCGGCTCATTGAGTATTACGAAGAAGACGACCAACTGGAACGCGCCCTGGAAGTTGTAGATTTTGCGTTAACCACGCATCGCTATTCCTACGAATTTTACTTCAAGAAAGCCCACTTGCTCCTTCATAACAACCAAGCCGGCCTGGCTATGGAAGTTTTAGATGAAGCCGCCGCCTACGCACCCGCTGCCAAGGAAATTGACTTGCTCCGGGCCGAAGCGTTGGTTTATCTCAAACGGCAAGAAGAAGCCGCCGCCTTAGTGGAGGACTTGAAAACCACCACGGATCGACAGCTTCTGAGCGATATCTATTACGTGGAGAGTTTGATTTACGAAAGCCAGGAGCAGCACGAGCGCATGTTTTTCGCCCTCCAGGAAACCTTGGCGCTCAATCCCGGCCATCCTTCCGCCTTGGAAAGAATGTGGACGTGCATCGAGGCGGGCAAGAAATACGAGGAAAGCCTCCTATTGCACGAAGAGCTGCTGGAGCGCGACCCTTACGCCTACATGGCTTGGTATAATCTGGGGCACACCCACGCCTATTTTGGCAGTTATCCGGAAGCGATTGAGTGCTACGAGTTCGCCCTGGTCATTAATGAGCGTTTCGAGTTTGCTTTCCGCGATTGCGCCGATCTTTGTTTTGAAATCAAGCAGTACCGCAAGGCGCTGGACTACTATCAGGAAATCCACGAACGCTTCACGCCCGATGGCGATCTTTTACTGCGCATCGGACAGTGCCACCAAAATACCGGTCAATACCGCATGGCCCGTACTTTTTACGAGAAAGCGTTGAGTCTGGATCCCTTAGACGACGAAGTGTTCTTCCACCTCGGAGAATGCTTCGCAGAAGAAGGCAAATGGCCGGATGCGATCCGGTATTTTAATAAGGCGTTAAGTATCGAAGAGGGCCAAGAAGAGTATTTCGCGGCTCTGGCCGATGCTTATTACCACACTGGAGCTTATCTCCAGGCAGAACCCAACTTCGTAAAGGCAATAGAATTGGCTCCTCAGGAAAGCCGGCACTGGATACAGTACGCCTGCTTCCTGATGGAGACCGGCCAGACGGGGAAAGCACTCGAGGCGCTGGAAGAGGCCGAAATTTACGCGACGGGCTCCGAGCTCATTTACACCCGGATTGCCTGTTTGTGTATCGCCGGAAGGAAAAAAGAAGCGCTCTACTGGCTGGGAGAAGCTTTGGCGGAGGATTACGAGAAACATTCCCTGTTGTTCGATCTCGTGCCCGAGCTCGGCAACGATCCGGATATTTTGTCGGTGATCGCCGGCTACCTGGCTTGATGCGGATTAGCCATGCTCTATAACGCAGCGGAAAGCATAGTAAGCCGAACCAATCGTGCCGGCGTTATTGAGCAGGGCTGCGGGGCTGATTTGGGCTTTGACGTGCAGGTACGACGCATAATGCTCAAAACGCTTGCTCACGCCGCCGCTCAAGAGGATCAAATCCGGAGAAAGCAAACGCTCCAGGTGCTTGAGATACTCGTTGAACCGCCTTCCCCAAATTTCCCAATTCAGGTCCTGATCTTTTCGCGTTTGATTGGAAGCGTACTTTTCCGCCACTTGCCCGTCGCTCATGAAAAGATGGCCCAATTCCGTATTGGGCACCAGCACGTTGTCGTAAAACAAAGCCGTTCCCAAACCCGAACCGATGGTGATGAGTAAAACGGTGCCCCGGCAGCCCTGTCCTTTACCGTATTGAATTTCGGCGATGCCGGCAGCGTCTGCATCGTTAAGCACGTGCAGCGAACAGCCCTCCACAACCCGGCTTAACTTCTGCTCCACATTGACGCCAATCCAGGATTTATCAATGTTGGCGGCGGAGTAAGCGGTCCCATCCCGGATAATGGCCGGAAAGCCGCAGCCGATGGGGCCGCGGTAGTGGAATTCCCGCACCAATTCCCCAAAAGCCGCGGAAACAGCCTTCGGCGTGGCGGGTTTTGGCGTATCGACGCGCAGACGCTCAGTAAGCAACCGGCCCGTTTCAATATCGACCAGCGCTCCTTTGATGCCCGAACGACCGATGTCAATGCCCAGTATCGTGCGCTCCTGCAT
>CAYWHT010000422.1:0-4290 GCA_964458135.1 uncultured Saprospiraceae bacterium
CGGCCGCGCCCATTACGGTCTGGGTTGGCGGATCGGTACTTACAGCGGACATCCAAACATTAATCATTTCGGTGGTTACCCCGGCTACCTGACCCACTATTCCTTCGATCCGGAAGCAAAAATCGGCGTGGCGGTCTTTACCAACGAAGGCTACTGGGGGGGTAATATAATGAGCCTCTTCGCCGGCTTTGTCTACGATTGGTGGTACGGTGAGCCCGGGACGGTGAAAGCAACTTATCAACAAAAAAAGGAGGAGCTGCTAAGGCGCGCCGCCGAAATCAGCGAACGCCTCCGGGAGCACGACCGGGAACGCGCCGAACGCAGCTGGCAGCTCGAGGAGCCCTTTACGGCTTACACCGGAACCTACGTCAACGAAAAAATCGGAACGATTCAGGTTCAAGGTTACGCAGACCGCATCGAAGTTTCCAACGGTAACTTGCATTGCGTGGCCGAGCCTTACACCGAGCCAAACAGCATCCGCGTCGAATTGCAACCGGGTAGGGGAAAGGTCCTGCTTTTTGACTACCAGCAGGGCCGTATTGTGGGTTTGGAATATAGTGGACGGTATTTTGAAAAAACCGCGCAGGAGTAATGGAAAACAGATGGGCACGGTAATTGCAGCAGGAAGCCTTCGAAAACCGATTCTCACGAAAAACACTTCTTAGCCGGGGGAAGTCCGATTCCCCCGGCTTTTTATTGCAGGACGGAACTTACTGCCCTGCAACATTGGTTGGTGCAAGCAAAAGAACGAATATCAAGTAAAAAAGAGGGCCGTAAAGGCTGAGCGGCACCATTCACTAAACTATGGCCAAACTCAAACTCCACGGCAAAGACCTTCGCCAACTCGGCTATCCCGACGGAAAGCCCATTAGTCTGGCGATCAACCTGGCGAAGCAGCACTTCAAGCGCTCGCCCCAGGGGGAGGTATTGCAACAGCTGGCTACCGTGTTGGTGCGGCCGGAGGCGTACGTCAACGATCCGGTATGGGAGCCCCTGGCCCACGAGCTGATTAAAACGGCCAAAGAAAACAAACCCTATACCTTGAACCCGGAAACCGGCGAGTATCAGGTCTACGGGGAAGAAAATATCGAAAAAGGGGCCCGCGAGCAGATGGATACCGCCATGCGCCTGCCCGTAACCCGCGGGGGCGCCTTGATGGCCGATGCCCACCAGGGCTACGGTTTGCCCATTGGTGGGGTGCTGGCGGTGGAAAATGCCGTCATTCCTTACGGCGTGGGTATGGATATCGGCTGCCGGATGTGTCTTTCAGTCTATCCGTTTGAGAAAGGGCTATTGGAAGAAGAACGGGGCCTGCTGAAAGACCTGCTTCTGGAGCATACCCGTTTCGGTCAATCCGCCTTCGAACAACCCTTCGACGACGAAGTGCTGCACCGCCCGGAATTCAAAGAAATCAAAACGCTGAGATCTCTGCGGCAAAAAGCGCGTGAACAGATTGGTACTTCGGGTTCGGGCAATCACTTTGTGGAGTTCGGCCTGGTGCGCCTGACCGATCCCGAAAATGAATTTGGCTTGCCGCCGGGCGAATACGTCGGTTTGCTGTCGCACTCCGGATCGCGTGGTTTTGGCGCCAGGGTGGCCCAGCATTACACTAAAGTGGCGATGGAGCGTTGTCCGCTGCCCAGGGAAGCCCGTCATCTCGCCTGGCTCGACCTCGATTCCGAGGCCGGGCAGGAATACTGGCGGGCGATGAACCTGGCCGGTGATTACGCTTCCGCGAACCACCACCATATCCACCGCCGCATCTCCGAGGCATTGGGTGAGCAGCCCGTGGGCCGCATCGAAAACCACCACAATTTCGCCTGGAAAGAACGCCTACCCGATGGCCGGGAAGTCATCGTACACCGCAAAGGGGCCACTCCGGCCGCCAAAGGGGTGCTCGGGGTCATTCCGGGCTCGATGATTGCGCCGGGTTACCTGGTGCGGGGCAGGGGAGCGGCCCAGGGGCTGTATTCGGCTAGCCACGGGGCAGGACGCACCATGTCGCGTAAGAAAGCCAAGGCTTCCATTAGCCGCACCGAACTGGAGCAGCAGCTGCGCAAGCAGGGCGTGGAGCTCATTGGTGGTGGACTGGACGAGGCGCCCCTGGCCTACAAGGATATCAACGCCGTGATGAACTACCAGCAGGAGTTGGTCGATGTGCTGGGGTCCTTCCTGCCGAAGGTGGTGCGGATGGATGCGGGGTAGATGCAGAAGATTGAAAAATTTTTCCTTAAATTGGAAAGCTGTGAATTAGGAAAGCTCAAAATTTTTGTGTTACCTTCAGTTTATAATATTTCCGTTCCAACTTTAAGCATACGAAGTAACCCGGCCTATTCGTCCGGGATTTAGTCAACATTTTGTTCGTTATTAGAAGGTCTTTTGTACCGATCTATAATGAATACGCCTTCCTGCCCGGTAACTCTGGGGCGTATTATGGTACGTCTACATGTTGCCTTTTAAAAACCGATTTGTTTTACCCAATTAACATTGAACCCATTGCGGGTTTGGTCTTTGAGTCGAAAATTAGCAATTTTTTGATTAGACAAGGCGCGAAAACCGGAGTTTAGCCTTAGCTAAATGAGGATTTTCGCAACGCAGTATAATCAAAAAATTGCAATTTGGAGGCCAACTACTAAACCCGCAATGGGTTCATTAAGAGCTTGTTGGCGCCATGCCCAGGAATTCGTACTCCTGTGCACTGTTTTTGGCACACGTTCCCTCTTATTTAGTTGCCGTTGGGCCCCGATTGCGGGGCTCCGGCAACTATTATAGTCTGCCAGGTCAGGATTTACAAATTTTGGGTTGGCAGCTTGCCTTTTTTCCTTTAACCCGGATTATGCATGGGTTCTTCGTCAGGAGAAGCCAAACTGCCCCACCTGTGAAATACCGGAGGTAAAGCTTCGCTTTATTTCACAGGGCGGGCAGTTAGTTTTGGCTTCGCAGTAGATTAATTTATGCATAATCCGGGTTAATAGTCAATGACACAGCGGCAAATCCTGCATCCCCTCCCAAAACCGGAAATCCGCCGGAATGTGGAACTGCAAGCCCCGCATAATAAACAGGATGGCAAATGCGACGAGAAAGACGGGAATAAGTTTGCGTAGCCGGCTTCGCCACTGGAGGCTGACAAACTGCCCGGCCAGGGCGGTCGCCATCATAAGGGGCACGGTGCCCAAACCGAAAAGGGCCATGTAGGTAGCGCCCTGCAGAATGCCCCCGGCGGTTAATGCGCCCACGATAGCCATGTAGACCAAACCGCAAGGCAACAAGCCATTGAGCATGCCGATGAGGAGAAGGGAGCCTTTCCGGCGGGAGCGCAGTAAGCGCCCCAACTGTGCTTTGACCCAGCCTTGTAACCGGTGAACCAATGGTAAGCGAATCAAGCGGGATTCCACATTAACCGAGAAAAGGGCCACGAGCAATAGGACTACGCCCAATCCGATCGAGATATAGGTTTGCATTCCCGCCAACAGGGCGCCTTTCCCGAAGATGCCGATCACCGCGCCCAATAACCCGTAAGTAACAATCCGCCCCAGATTATACAGCATGACATTGCCCGCCGCCGCCCAACGCATCTTACCCTGGTAGGGCAGGGCCAAGGCGATGGGCCCACACATGCCTACGCAGTGCAAGCTGCCGACAATGCCGATGGTGAATGCGGTCCAGAGCATGTTTTTTTGTTTTTGCGCTTAATCGTGGAGTTGAGGAGTTTTCTACAATGCCGGGAGGTGATGCTCTGGGGCGCAGCTCGTCGGGGCGCCCCAAAGCATCACCTCCCTTTTATCCTATAACACCACAGATTCTTCCTTAAAATAAGCTTTCCCATCTTCCGCCTTCCAATCCACTTTTACCTTCCAAAGGCCAGGTTTCAACCCCGCTACGGATACCGTCTGCCGGCCCGCCTCATCGGGATCGATGTCGACCCGGAAGTCCTGGGTGCTGGCGGAAGGGCAAAAGAAGTGAATCTCCCCGCTCAACGCGCCCAAGTCTTTCGGGAATTGCAGGGACACCTTGGATTGATTCCGGACCTTGGTGATCTGCAAATCCTGCTGCAGGTTATTGCTGTTGACGAGCTTGTCATAATGTTGCTGGTACGCCAAATCCTTGGCGTAATACTCCTCCGCGACCAGGCTGTGATCGTACTGCGTGGATTTCACCACCTGGTAAACCAGCGCTACCACGAAAGTGGTGTAGAAGATCGCGATGCCCATTCCCCAGTTAAACTTCATGCTGGATTGATTTTTGATTTTTGATTTTTGATTTTTGATTTTTGATTTTTGATTTTTGATT
>CAYWHT010000423.1:0-4287 GCA_964458135.1 uncultured Saprospiraceae bacterium
GTAGAATACGTCATTGTGTTGGGAGCCGCGCATGCTTACCCCCGCAAAGCCCGAACCGTATTCAAAGCCTTTGCAGGCATTGATGGATAGCATAGCTTTGCCGAGATCAGCATGCAGCTTATCGAATACCGGTTCGCCCAAACCCACGGGGCAGCCGGTGACCACACCGCTGACCACTCCGCCGATGGTGTCGCCTTCCTTGCGCACCTCCCGGATGAGGGCTTCCATGCGCTCGGCGGCGGCGGTGTCCGGACAGCGCACCGGATTGCTTTCCACGAGCTGCCAGTCGAGCTGCTCATAGGGCGTATCCAGCGTAATCGAGCCTACCTGACTGACGTAGGCCCTGATTTCCAGCCCGTAAGAGCGCAATAATAATTTGGCGATAGCCCCGGCGGCCACGCGGGTCGCCGTCTCCCGTGCCGAAGAACGCCCGCCGCCCCGGTAGTCGCGCTTGCCGTATTTTTCCTGATAAGTGAAATCCGCGTGGGAAGGGCGGTACTTGTCGGCAATGTGGCTATAATCCTTGGAGCGGGCGTCCGCATTGTAGATGACCATCGCAATGGGGCTGCCCGTCGTCTTATTCTCAAAGACGCCGGAGAGCAATTCCACTTGGTCGGCCTCCTTGCGTTGGGTAACGATTTTGGACTGGCCGGGCCGGCGACGCGCGAGCTCTTCCTGAATAAAATGCTCGTCGATTTCCAACCCCGCCGGGCATCCGTCGAGGATGAGACCGATGGCTTTGCCGTGCGATTCGCCGAAGGAAGTGAGGCGAAAGAGATGACCGAAGGTGTTTCCCGCCACGTTGATGCAATTTTCGCTGTTACTAAGCTCGACAGTGCTAAAGTCGAGCTAATAAATGTAGGAGCCGTAAAAGTAATAAATCCGCAAGAGTAGCAAGGAGGTGTCGGGAGAAACTAATTAAGGATGGAATTGTTAGACACTCAAATCGAATTAGTATATGCCGACCGTTTGGCTGGAAAGTCATCTCCATTCGAATTGCGTGCGGTATAAAATCTTATTTTTGTGCTCAATTAGCCGGAATTAACGATCTGATTGCATGCAACTGCAGCCCAAGGACATCTTTAGCAAACTGGAATTTGACAAAGTTCTGAAACTGGTTGAGAACGAATGCATGGGGGATTTGGGACGCAAGGCGGTCAAGAAGATCCAGCCGCTCACCGATCCGCAAGTCATTGACCGCCGTTTAGAGGAAGTACTCGAATTCAAACGGGGCCGGGAGCAAAATAGCCGCCTGCCCATCGCCGCCTACACCGACATCAGCGAGGACCTTAAGTATCTGGAGGTTCCGGATTACGTGCTCCCCGTGGAAAGTCTGCAGCGAATCAACACCATCATGCTGCTCCTCCGAGAAATCTTCCGATACTTTACCGATGACCGGCGGGAGGCTTACCCTACCTTATTCGACATCATCCGGCCCGTAACTTTCGACGAAGGATTGGTGGAGGCCATCGAGCGCGTCATCGACGAAGAGGGGGAAATCCGCCCGGACGCCTCTCCGGAACTCCAGCGCATCAGCCGCCAAATCGGCTCCAAGCAGCGCGAACTCGATCAGGTGTTCCGCAAGATCATCAACGACTACCGCTCGCGCGGGTGGCTGACCGATAATGTGGAAAGTTTCCGCAACGGCCGCCGGGTGCTTAGCGTGCCCTCCGAGCATAAGCGCAAAATCCGCGGCATCATTCACGATGAGTCGACGACCGGAAAAACCGCCTTTATCGAACCGGAAGGCGTCATTCAAATCAACAACGATCTCTTCGACCTCGAAACGGACCAGCGCCGCGAAATCTACCGCATCCTCAAGGAGCTCAGCGCCCTGTTGCGTCCCTACGCCGGTCATTTTCGCGAATACCTGGGGGTGCTCACCTATTTCGACCTCGTCCAGGCCAAAGCGCGGCTGGCGGGGCGCATGCGCGGCATCAAGCCCAAGTTGGCGGCCCGCCCCACCCTTTGGATGCAAGAGGCTTACCACCCGCTCCTGTATCTGCATAACCAGCAAACGGGACGCCCCACGACGCCCTTCGACCTGAAGTTATTTAAGGACAATAAAATTGTAGTGCTCAGCGGCCCCAACGCCGGAGGCAAATCCATTACCATGAAATCGGTGGGCTTGATTCAATTGATGGTGCAGGCTGGCATGTTGATTCCGGTGGATGAAAATTCCCAGATGGGGATATTCGAAAAGGTGTTCGCCGATATCGGAGATCAACAATCCATTGAAGATGATTTAAGCACCTACAGTTCCCGCCTGCACAACATGAAGCATTTCGTGGAAAACGCCGACCCGAAAACCCTGTTCTTGATCGACGAATTCGGCTCGGGCACCGACCCCAAGATAGGGGGCGCCATCGCCGAAGCCATACTGAATGACCTGCGCAAGCAAAAAGCTTACGGCCTCATCACCACCCACTATTCCAACCTGAAGATCTACGCCTTCAAAAACCAGGGGGTGGTCAACGCTTCCATGACGTTCGACAAGGATACCCTTTCCCCAACCTACGAATTCAAGGTGGGCCGGCCGGGTAGTTCCTTTGCCTTTGAGATCGCCCAGAAAAGTGGGCTGAATAAGAAGTTGCTGGACTACGCCAAGCACCGCACCGGAAAAAACGAAAAAGCCGTAGATCAATTGCTGATCGATTTGCAGCGGGAAAAACAAGAGCTGGAAGAGCAGCTTTCCAAGCTCGACGAACGGGAAAAGCAATTGTCTAAGCTGATCAAAAATTACGAACAGCTCCATCGCGACCTTGAATACCGCCGCAAAAAGATGAAGCTGGAATCCAAGGAGCAAGCCCTGCAGCAGTCTTCTCACACCAACCGGGACTTCGAAAAACTGATTCGGGAAATCAAGGAGGAGAAAAACCTGGAACGCGCCAAAGAGATGGCCCAGCAAGTGCGGGAAGAGCGGCAGGAACTATCCAAGGAAGTAGATGATTTGCGCGAAGCGGTGTACTACCAGCCCCAGGAAAGCAAGGCCGATCTGAAAGAAGGGCCGATTCGCCAGGGAGACTTCGTGCGTCTGCGTAGTGGCGGTGCTACCGGAACGGTGGAATCAATCGAAAAAAACAAAGCCGTCGTGCAGATGGGCTTGATGCGGATGACGGTCAACCTGCGGGACCTCAAACACGCCAAAGCGCCCTTGGAGCTGCGCCAGGCCAAAAGCGTACAAACCGATACCCGCGGGCAGGACGACAATTTTGAATCCAAGATCGATATTCGCGGGATGCGTTTCGAAGAAGCTTTGAAGGTGGTGGAAGAATTCATGGACCAGGCGCTGGTGTCCAGCGCCAGTCAGCTGCGCATCATTCACGGCAAAGGCAGCGGCATACTGCGCAAAGCCGTACGCAGAAAGCTCCGCGAGTACAATATTGCGATGGAAATCCGTCATCCCGAGCCGGAGCAGGGGGGGGACGGCGTGACCATCGTCGATATTCAATAATCAGGCAAACATTTCCGTTTGCGGAAAGTGAAAGCTCGCTTCCCGGGCGGCATTTTCGTCGGAATCGGCGCCGTGTACGGCATTTTCGCCAATGCTGGTGGCGTAGAGGGCGCGAATGGTTCCGGGCTCAGCTTCCGCCGGATTTGTGGCGCCGATCAACTTGCGGAAATCTTCTACGGCCTTGTCTTTTTCCAACACGGCGGCTACGATCGGGCCGCTCGACATGAAGTCGACCAATTCGCTATAAAAAGGCCTTTCCTTATGGACTTCGTAAAATTCGCCCGCCTTTTCTTTGGAAAGTTTGGTCATTTTCATGGCGATGATGCGGAAGCCGCCTTCGTTAATCTTTGCCAGAATGGCGCCGATGTGTCCGGCTTTTACCGCATCGGGTTTAATCATGGTAAATGTTCTGTTTCCTGCCATTTTTTTATTTTTTAAACGGTTGCCAAGGGCGTCAAAAACCGTGCAAAAGTAAGTAAACTAGCCGTCGACCCCAAGCACCGCCCAATAATATTTTGGTTAATTTCCCTATATTTGAGACCTTTGCTTGCTATTGGTTGCTACGTATGGAGAATATTCACGAACTGAAGTCGATCCTGGCCTTACCCAAGGACATCCTTATCACCACCCACCGTAACCCGGATGGAGACGCCATCGGTTCCTCCTTGGCGCTTTATCATTACCTGACCCGGCACGGCCATTCCGTGGATATTATAGCGCCCTCGGAATATCCCGAATTTCTCAACTGGATGCCCGCCCACGAAAAAATCATTATTTACGATAACGATCCGGAACTGTCGGAAGGCGTCATTAAGAAGGCGGAGGTCATTTTC
>CAYWHT010000424.1:0-4286 GCA_964458135.1 uncultured Saprospiraceae bacterium
CGCCAAAATACCCCTCCCAAAACATCAAAGAACTTATTACACAGTGTACTAGGCACTCCCCTCAATTCAAAAATTACCGTAACTTTGCCCGCTGATTTTAGAGTCTGTAAGGGAGCGACTACTTTTCATGAAGATTATTACCGTTCGGGATAAAAAAGGCTGGAAGCTATTTCACCACGCACCGCATGAGGTGTACCGCAACGATCCCAACTGGATCTGCCCGCTGGAAAAAGACGTCAGCTCGGTCTTTGATCCGGAAGAAAATGCGGCGTTGCGGCGGGGGGAGGCGAAGTTATGGGTATTACTGGAAGAGGATGGCCGGCCCGTGGGGCGCATCGCCGCTTTTATTGATTACGCCCGCAACGAAGCCCTACCCTACCCGGTGGGCGGAGTGGGTTTCTTCGAATGCACTGACCGGCGGGACTACGCCTTCGCCCTCTTCGAGAGAGCGGAGGCCTACCTGGCCCAACGCGGCGCCCGGGCCATCGACGGCCCCATCAACTTCGGCGAACGCGACAAGTTTTGGGGGCTTTTGGTCAAGGGCTTCTATCCGCCCCTTTTTCAGGAAAATTACAATCCGCCTTACTACCGCCAGTTTTTTGAACAGTGGGGTTTTGAACCGCACGAACAGATTTTCACCCTCAAGGGCAAACCCTCCACGATTCCCCTCGACCGGCTGGGGCGCGTCGTTGAGCGCATTAAAAAGAATCACGACCTCCACCTGGAGCCATTTAGCTACGCCAACATCGACCGCATGGCCCGCGACTTTTGCTACGTGTACAATGCCGCCTTTGGAGATAAAGAGCATTTCAAGCCCATCGAGCCCCAGCAAGTCATCAAAATCTTGCGCCAGGCGCGCCCTATCGCCGACGAACACCTGCTGGGCATTGCTTACTTTGAGGGGCAGCCCGCCGGCTTCTGCGCCTTCTTTCCCGATATCAACCCCTTGCTCAAGAAAAACCAAGGCAAGCTCAACTGGCTCAACATGCCCGCCTTCCTCTGGCGCAAAAAAACGGCGCGCAAGCTCGACATCAAGGGCATGGGCTTCGGCATCCATCCCGGGTACAAGAGCAAGGGCATGTTCGCCTTCCTCACCTACTTTATGACCACTCCGCACAATATCGAAACCTACGAAAATATGTACCTCGCAACGGTGCGCGCCCACAACGAAGAGGCCATCAGGGCCTACCAAAAGCTCAATGTGCATATCGACCGCGTCCACCTGGGCTACCGCAAAGCGATTGCGCCGGGCGTGGAGGTAAAGCCTTTTCCTTTCGTGATGGAGGTTTGAATCGATCACTTTCTACTTCGCAGGTCTTCCAGATAGCGATCCAGCTCTACTTCGTCGTAAATGAGGACTTCGCGGGCTTTGCTGCCTTCGCTGGGCCCCACGACGCCGAAAGCTTCCAACTGATCCATGATGCGGCCGGCGCGGTTGTATCCCAGCTTGAGGCGGCGCTGAATCATGGAAGTGGAGCCGTGTTGATTCTGCACCACCAGGCGGGCGGCGTCTTCGAACATGTTGTCGAGATCGGAAAGCTTCATGCCGCTGGTGCCGTGTATCTCTTCGTCATCGCCGTGGTATTCCGGCAAGAAATGGGGTTCGGGATAGCCCGGCTGTTCGGCGATGTAATCGATCACTTTTTCCACTTCGTGGGTGTCGACGAAGGCGCACTGCAGGCGAATCATCTCCCCGTCGACGGACAGCAGCATGTCCCCCCGGCCGATGAGTTGATCGGCGCCGCTGGCGTCGAGAATAGTGCGGGAATCGACTTTGGCGGACACCTTGTAGGCGATGCGCGCCGGGAAGTTGGCCTTGATGACGCCGGTAATGATGTTGACGGAAGGGCGTTGGGTGGCGATGATCAGGTGGATGCCGACGGCACGGGCCAGCTGGGCCAGTCGACCGATCGGCAATTCCACTTCTTTTCCGGCGGTCATTATTAAATCGGCAAATTCGTCGATGACCAGAACAATAAAGGGCATAAAGCGGTGCCCATTATTCGGATTCAGGCGCCGCTGCACAAACTTTTCGTTGTATTCGCGCAGGTTGCGGGCCGAGGCCTTTTTGAGAAGATTGTACCGCTCATCCATTTCGATGCAGAGGGAATTGAGCGTGTGAATCACCTGGTTGGTTTCGGTGGTGATGGGTTCTTCCTGATTGGGCAAGTAAGCCAGAAAGTGGTGTTCGAGCTTACTGTAGGGAAACAATTCCACCTTTTTGGGATCGATCAGCACCAGCTTGACCTGGGAGGGGTGCTTCTTGTACAGGATGGACATCAGGATGGCGTTGATGCCGACCGACTTCCCCTGCCCGGTGGCGCCGGCAATCAGCAGGTGGGGCATCTTCGCCAAATCGGCCACGAAGACTTCGTTGGAAATCGTTTTGCCGAGCGCGATGGGCAGATCCATCTTCGCCCGTTTAAATTTTTCGGAAGACAGGACCTCCCGCATGGAAACGATTTCCTTGCGCTGGTTGGGCACTTCAATACCAATGGTTCCCTTACCGGGGATGGGGGCGATGATCCGAATGCCCAGCGCCGCCAGGCTCAAGGCGATATCGTCTTCCAGGTTTTTGATCTTGGAGATGCGAACGCCCGGGGCGGGCACGATTTCGTAGAGGGTGATAGTCGGGCCGATGGTGGCGCGGATCTTGACGATTTCGATCTTGTAATGGAGCAGCGTCTCGATGATCTGATCCTTGTTGCTTTGCAGTTCGGCGTGGTCGATTTCCACTTTTTGGTCGGAGAAATCGTCCAGCAGGGGCGTGACCGGATTTTCGTAGGAAGCCAGCTCGAGCGTCGGGTCGTAGGGTTCGACGTGGTTGCGGTTTTGCTCCTGCAGCAGGGCCGTGCCGTGTACGTCCATGGCGGGCCCGGGGTTTTCTCCGGCGGCGGGTTTTTCTTCCTTGCGGGGCTGCTCGATTTCCAGTTCGGCATCGCCGGCTTTGAGAACGCGTGGTTCTTCCTTTTTATCGTAATCGATGGAGAGTTGGGTTTCGCGTTTGCCTTCCTCCTCGCCGGGCTCTTCCTGCGGAGCCTTTTTCTTGTCATCGGGCGGCTCTGCGGATTGGGTTTCTCTTTCCTGCTCTAGGGGGGCGCCCACCTTGCGGGGGGCTGCGGATTGTTGTTCGAAGGCGGCCCGGCGCCGGCTTTCTTTACCTTTCAATAGGGCGATCAGGTTTTCCCAGGCTTCCGCCAGCGCTTCCGGCAGGCTCAAATCCGAGAAATTGGGATTGAGCTTCCAGATCAACACCGCGGTAATTAAAAAGAGGAACAGAATGATCGTGCCCGCGGCGCCCACGAAGCTGTGCAACCAGCTACTGACCAGTTCGCCGAAAGCTCCACCCCAGGGAAAGCGGGCATCGCCGGCGACAAATTCAAAAAATACCGATAGCAGGGCCATGACGAGAATGGAGTTGCGCACAATGCCAATATATTCGGCCAGGCGACTGCGTTTGATCAAGTTGAGCCCCAGCACCACCAGTAAAAAAACGATGATGAAAGACGGAAGACCGAACCCCCAGTACATGAAAATATTGGAAACGATAGCACCCAGGCGCCCCAGCCAATTGGCCATTTCCATGTCGCTATCCAGCAGGAGCCTCCAGTAAAAACGCAATACCCGGTCCTGGTCGGTCTCCCAGGTGAAGAGGTAGGACGTAAAAGCAATGAAAAAGTAAAAGGCCAGAAACAGGCTCAGGATGCCCGCCAACTTGGGGATGCGCTCGTCATTGATGCCCAGTTTAAAGGGTTGTCCTTTTTTCTTCTTCCGCTTCGTCATGAAATTAAATCACTAATGTTTCCTTTGCAATCCGGCTACTTGGCGGCCTGTGATCAATACGGCCTAAGATGCAAAAATCAACTGCAAAAATAAAGATAATATATCGATATGGGGAGTTTTGCCCCTCCAAGCCGGAGAATTTTGTCACCAATGTATTGAATTATAATCAATTATTTGATAAAACCAGTCTCGCTGTCTCATCATTTGATCTTTTTAAGAAATTGTAACCGGGTCGATAATTTCTTACTTTCCAAGGAAAAAGTTATGACCGTTTCTGCCGACATTAGCAGGTACTCATTATACGAAGATTACAAAAAACCCGGTCCTGGACTTCCCCCAAAGGTTGGAAAAGCATGGAGGTTTGCGGGTGAAAGTTAACCCGGATGATGCATGGATTGATCTATTACGCGGCGCCATTCCTGGCCGTCCTCCTCATTCGCCGCTCAAGGCGGCTCATTCCTGCGAGCGACCAGGCCTGGCAACCATTTGCGCCGCTGACTACG
>CAYWHT010000425.1:0-4284 GCA_964458135.1 uncultured Saprospiraceae bacterium
GACGTAGAAATTCTTATCGGTATGAATGGCCAAGGGGCCGGCTGAAGATTGGCCGGAAAGAGAAAGGCAAAGTCCCATCAATAATGAAGCGATAAAAAACTGACGGTATAGCATCGTAATATGATATTCCACGTTAAATTGATAATACGTCATCCTTTATTCCTCCCAAAATTCGGGTTGTTCCAGCTGGCTGCCATCTACCGATAGGCAATTGCAGCATTCCGGCGCTGCTTCGCAATAGTCAAAATTCATCGAAACCATGCCGAAGGTTCTCGGACAAATCGTATCGGGCTCACCCACCATTTGGGGGCTGACAAAAACACGTATCGTATCTTGCCGAGCGGCGTAGAAGTAACCGAAGGGCTTATCGTCTGGGTTTTCCGTATTCTCCAAGTTGCTGATGAGTTGCCCTACCGGGGGATCGAAGATGGTTCCCTCAATGCCCAGCAGCGCACCTACTGCCGACCAATAATCGTGCGCTTCGGCGGAAATGGTTTGCTGATAAACGGTCAGGTAATACCCTTCTGCGAACCGACCTCCCAATGCTTCCTCGTAGACTTTAAACTCCTGAACCAGATTGCCGAAGGTGCGGCTATCCGCTATGGGCACTTCGTTAAATAACGGAATTTCCGTAATGTAGCACGTTTTATCGGTGCTATCTTCTAGGGGTACTTGGGTGGATGACGGGTTGATGCCTTCCGGGCTATCCGTTATCCGGTAAGTGCGTTCGTTGACCCAACGCAGATAAACATCCTCTCCATTTTCGGATTGCAGGGGAGTAGTCAGCAGAAATTCGACGAAGGGGCGCTCTTCCAATTCACCTTCCTCACTACTGACAACTTCTTTTTGGGTCAGACGGGCTTGTAGATCGGTAGCCTGCGGCACCGATGGCTGGAAAGTGACCGGTTCCGATTCGTAGATGTTTCCGGCAAAGGTGGATACGCGAATAAAATAAGCGCCGTCTTCATTGATGGATAAGCCAGGATCACGGGCCGGGATGCGCAGGGAATAATCCCCGGTATTTTGTTCTTCCTCCAACTCTAGTTCGTTGCCGGCCTCGTCGATCAACTTTACGAAACGCACGTTGACCGGCTCGCGACCACTACTGGTGAAATCGAACAGGCGGGAAATCCGTACTTCAACCACCGAGGGATTGCCCATGATCAGACTTCCTTGAATGACGATCCGGTTTTGGGCTTCCCGGGCCGCGTCGAGCTCGATCGTATCAAGGCAGCCTCCCAGTAAAACGAACAGTATAAACGAGAGTACGGGTATAAGTTTTTTAAATTTCATGGATAAAGATTCGGATGATCAATAATGCCGGTTCCCGGATGACCATTTTTATAAAAATTCAATATTCATCCGCACCGAGGGAAATACGCTGCCCAGAATGGCAAGCTGATTGGCTTGCACTCCCTGAAACGGCGCCTGCGAATAGAACACGGAAAAGGCGTTTTTCCGGCCATAAAGGTTATAGATCGAAAAGGTCCAGCTCGTCTTTATTTTCTTGGTTTTATTGTAGCCTTGTCCCAGGGTGTAAGCAATATCCATGCGGTGGTAATTCGGAATTCGCAATTGATTGCGCTGGGAATAAATCGGAATGACGAGGCCGCTGCGATCCTCGAAATTGCCGAAGGGGAAAGTGGTGGGGCGCCCCCGGCTGAAATTGAAATTAAGTGTAAACGTATTGCGCTGATTGGGTTGATAATTGAACACCAATGACAGGTTTTGCGGAATGTCGAAATTACTGGGATAATACTCGCCCAGGTTGATGCCTTCGATGAGCCGTTCGGATCGCGAATACGTGTAGCTCAACCAGCCATTGAACAAGCCCTGCCGTTTTTTGATGCTTAACTCCACCCCGTAAGCGCGCCCTTCTCCTTCCAGGAGTTCAGTTTCCAACTGATCGTTGACGTTGAGCACTGCAAAGTCCTTGTAATCGAAAGTTTGATCGATGTTCCGGTAGTACACTTCCAGGGAAGTTTCCCAAACATTGTCATCAAAATTACGGAATAGGCCGATGGTGTAGTTATGGGAGCGCACCGGTTCGATGTATTGGGTGCTCAACTGCCACTGGCTGGTAGGCGTAGGCGTCGCCGTATTGAAGATCTGGTTGATAAATTGCGAAGTCCGGCTGTATCCGCCCTTAACGGAAGTGCGGGAATTGAAACGGTAGCGCATCGAGACCCGGGGCTCAAGGGTGGTGTAAGTCGCGATGGTCTCTCCCGCGCCGAATTCGGTAACGCCGGTTTCTTCACCGATTTCCGGACGATCCGGATTGGCGTATTCAAAGACAGTTTTAGGCCCCAAATACCGGTAAAGGTTATAGCGAATACCCGCCGAAAGCTGCAGCGCCGAAGTGAATTCGTATTCGGCATTCGCAAACAGGGCCCCTTCGAAGGCCTCGTCGTCGGTAAGCTCTTGTACGCTAATCTGACTCTGCTCCAGGTCCAGAGGCTCCTGCCGCCCGGGATTGACCCGGTACCGTATGGCGTCGAAGCCGCCATCCAAGCGCAGATCTTTGTTGGGCACATAACTGAAAAGATCCCGGACTTTCAGGTAATCAATGCCGGTCTCCAGTTTCGCCGCCTGAACGCCCTCCAGATTTTCTTGGTTGCTTGCGTAACGGCTGGCCGTAACCGATAAGCGGTTGAACATTTTTTCGTTAAACAGAGTGCGGTAAATGAGTTGCCCCATAAACGTATCGTAATCGAAACCGAATTCATCGTTAAAGACGAAGTCGTCATGGGAAAGATATCCGGAAAGCGTCAGGATGTGCGAATCCGTCAGCCGATGCGTATAGCGCAGATTGGCGTCATAAAAGAAAGCGGAGCTGCGCCGCACCTCCGGAACGGTGCCGAGCGGCAGGAGGTAGTTGAGGTAAGAAGATCGAAATCCGCCCAATACAGAGCTCTTCCCCTTGACGATGGGCGTTTCTATACTGATCCGGCTGGAGATAGGGCTCACGGCGCCCTTTAAGCCGAATTCCTCAAAATCGCCATCCCGCATCTCCACATCCATCACGGAAGCTACCCGGCCGCCAAACTGGGCGGGGATATTCCCCTTGTACAATTTGACATCCTGAATCAGGTCGGTATTGAAAGTGCTGAAGAATCCCAGGGCGTGAGAAGCATTGAAAATAAAGCCGTCGTCCTGCTGGATGAGGTTTTGATCCACCTGACCGCCCCGAACATTGAAGCCCGAAGCCCCCTCGCCGATCGTGCTGACCCCGGGCAGCAGGAGTAGCGTTTTTACGACATCGGCTTCGCCCAAAAGGGTGGGCAACTTTTCGATGGTTTTGATGTCCAGCTGTTCGACGCCGGCCTGCGCGCGATCGATATTTGCATCCGCCGCTTCCGCTTCCACCACGATCTCACTGAGGTTGATCGCCGTATTGGTCATTCGGATATCGAGTTCTCCATCGCTCAATACCAGGATTTCTTTGGAAATATTTTGGTACCCGACAAACTGTACGCGCAATTCCTGATCTCCGGTGGGCAGGGATATGGCGTAGCGGCCGTCGGCATCCGTAGCCGCGCCTTGCCCGCTGGCCGGATGAAAAATCGTAGCACCGAGGATGGGCTCCCCGGTCTCCTGATCCGTTATCCGGCCACTTACCATGGCCTTCCCGGAAGGATCAAGCGCCTCCAATTCGCCAACTACCGTTTGCTCCGGCTGATTGTCCACCGGCTGTTCTTCCTGACGAACCGTTTTTTCCAGCGCCTTGTAATAATCCGCCGTGTAAACTTCATCGATTACCCGTTGCGGCATAATAATTACCGAACGAGCATCGTAGCGCATATAGCCCAACTCACTGAATTGAAACAAGGTTTCCATGACTTCCTCCAAAGGGGCCGCTTCAAAGTTTAGGGTGAAGGATCGCTGCGGAAGTTCTTCCGCCTTGAAGAAAAAACGCACCGGGTAATCGGCCTGTAGGGCAGCCAGAATCTCGGATGCCCGCGCCGCATCAAAAGAGCGGGTGATTTCAAGGTCGGGTTGTTTTTCCTGAGCCAACATTAGACAGGGCAACAGGAGCAGGGATAACCCCAACAGGCATTGTTTCATACTAGTCCTTTTAACAAATCCGGTACTGAGTGTCTAAGCAGCGCGAAAAATAGTAAAGTTTAACCGGATAGAAGGAAAAAATCGTGAGGCCGGCTGTCGGGATGACAAAATTTCCGGAGGGGTGGAAGGGGAATAGAGCCAGTCAAGATTTACAAATCCTACTGTTTAGTACACTGTGTAATAAGTTCTTTGATGTTTTGGGAGGGGTATTTTGGCGAA
>CAYWHT010000426.1:0-2013 GCA_964458135.1 uncultured Saprospiraceae bacterium
TTTCGCCAAAAGACACTGCCAAAGCGCAAAGCTACTTATTACACAGGGTACTAGTTCCCGAAGCACTAGCCGGGTAAAGTTGGTAGATGGGTGGGCTAAAATCCGGCCCCCTATCAATCCATAAAGCTGCCACTTCCTAAAACGGAGCGCCGAATATCCATCGGCACTCCGTTTTTTGTCTACAGCGCATAGGGCGGTTCCACTCCTCATTAAAGGATTAGCGTAGTCTCCGCACCGGCTAACCACCAATAAAAACCCCCTCTAAAACCGCCCGAATCAAGCGGTCCTCCGCCACCTTAGGCTCTTCACTAAAGGCGCCCGCCGGCCGGTTGGCGAGGATGGCGTTGCAGGAGAGCGCCCGGTGGCCCAGTAGCCGGGCCAGGCCATAGATGGCGGATGTTTCCATTTCGAAGTTGGTGAGCTGAAGATCGTGAGAACGGAATTCGGCAAAGCGCCTTAGTAGTTCGTCCGAAAGTGTGGATGCAAGGCGCAGCTTGCGGGATTGGGGCGCATAGAAGCCCGGGCAGGTCATGGTGATCCCCCTTCGCATTTCGGGGAAGGCCTTCGCCAGTTGGGCGTCGCCCTCCGCCACGTAAGGGGTTGCCGGAAGGCGGCCTGCGTATTCTTGAAATTCCCGCAGATCGTCGAAGAGTTCCGCTTCGATTAAGTTAGGTTGGTAGGCGTAGTAGGAAAGTAAATTATCCAGGCCAATGCCAAAGCGCGACACCACCTGGCTGCCTACTTCCAGTTCGGGAATCAGCCCGCCCGAGGTGCCGATGCGGATCAGGGTTAGGGATTGAGGGTCGGGTTTTTCCTGACGGTTCGTTAAATCGATGTTGACCAGGGCATCCAGCTCGTTGATTACAATGTCGATATTGCCCGTACCGATGCCGGTTGACAACACCATTATTCGCTTTTTACCGAGCTCTCCAAGGTGGGTGACAAATTCCCGCTTTTGCACTCGCCGTTCGATGCGGTCAAAATACCGGGAAACGCGCGGCACCCGCTCCGGGTCGCCTACCAACAAAACGGTGGGGGCTACGTCTTCCGGAAATAAATTGAGGTGGTAGATGCTGCCATCGGGATTGAGGGGGAGTTCGGAGGCGGGGATGGTGCGCATTAAGTAATTTTTTATGACGAATGAGTAAGAAGTGAGGTGATTGCTGCTTTCTTGTGGTTGCGGTGTCGCTACAAAAGGCTTCGCCTTCTTCGTCCCGGTGTAGCTTTGGTCATCATTACCAAAAGCTTTGCTGTGACCGAACATAGCTACGTAGCCACAAAAAAAGCCGGAGGCTTTTTGTAGCGATACCGCAACTATAGCCAACCACAGCGATAAACTCAAAAAACGAATATTAATCTCTAAACCACAAACCCCTGCTTCACATTTTACTGTTATTCCAATAACCCATAACTTTCGAACATGAAAAAGATCTATCATCTATCGAATTGCAAGTCTTGTCAGAAGGTCATCGATGCGCTGGGCGGGGGTGAAGGCTTTGAATTGCAGGATGTCAAAGAGCAGCCAATGACGGCCGGGGAGCTCGACTGGCTCAAGGAGCGCGTCGGCTCTTACGAAGATTTGTTCAGCAAGCGGGCGCGGAAATACCGCAGTATGGGCTTGCACGAGAAAGAACTGTCAGAAGCCGACTTGCGCCGACTGATTTTGGAGGAATACACCTTTTTGAAGCGCCCGGTGGTGGTGATCGGGGATCAGGTGTTTGCGGGAAGTGCGAAGAAGCAGGTGGAGGGTGCGAAGGGACTATTATGATTTTGGATTTTGGATTTTGGATTTTGGATTTTGGATTACCCGGTTCAGGTCAACAGGGAGACGATTAGCGATTATTTTCGGCGCTTGCAGGATGAGATCTGCGGGTAGTTGGAAGCGGGAGACGGATTAGGGCGTTTGCGGGAAGTGCGAAGAAGCAGGTGGAGGGTGCGAAGGGACTATTATAATTTTGGATTTTGGATTTTGGATTTTGGATTTTGGATTTTGGATTACCCGGTTCAGGTCAA
>CAYWHT010000426.1:2113-4280 GCA_964458135.1 uncultured Saprospiraceae bacterium
GGAGGGTGCGAAGGGACTATTATAATTTTGGATTTTGGATTTTGGATTTTGGATTACCCGGTTCAGGTCAACAGGGAGACGATTAGCGATTATTTTCGGCGCTTGCAGGATGAGATCTGCGGGTAGTTGGAAGCGGGAGACGGATTAGGGCGTTTGCGGGAAGTGCGAAGAAGCAGGTGGAGGGTGCGAAGGGACTATTATAATTGTGAATTTTAAATTTTGGATTTTGGATTACCCGGTTCAGGTCAATAGGGAGACGATTAGCGATTATTTTCGGCGCTTGCAGGATGAGATCTGCAGGCAGTTGGAGACGGGAGACGGAGTAGGACGTTTCCGGGAAGATGCCTGGGAGCGTGAAGGCGGCGGCGGCGGCCGAAGCCGTGTTATCAACGGGCAACACATTGAAAAGGGGGGCGTCAATTTCTCGGCGGTGCACGGGCCGATGCCGGAGCGGATCGTCAAGGCTTTGGGGGTGGCGCCGGGTGACTTTTTCGCCACCGGGGTTTCCATTGTGTTGCACCCGCGTAATCCTTTGACGCCCATCATCCATATGAATGTGCGTTACTTTGAGATGGATAGTGGGCTATGGTGGTTTGGCGGCGGGATCGATCTGACGCCGCACTACGTTAACCCCGGGGAAGCGCAGGCTTTTCACCGCCACTTAAAGGCGGTTTGTGATCGACACCATGCCGACTATTACCCGGCCTTCAAGCAATGGGCCGACGATTATTTCTATATCCGCCACCGCGAAGAGACGCGCGGGGTGGGGGGCATTTTCTTCGACCGGCTGAGCGATAATGATGGTTTTACCAAGGAGCAGCGTTTTGCGTTCGTGCGCGATGTGGGGGAAGCGTTTTGCCCGGCTTACCTGCCCTTGTTAGAAGCCAATAAAGACCGGCCCTATACCGAGCAACACCAGCGGTGGCAGCGGCTGCGCCGGGGGCGTTACGTAGAATTCAACCTGGTATGGGATAAGGGCACCAAATTCGGCCTGGACACCAGTGGTCGCACCGAATCCATCCTAATGAGTTTGCCGCCGTTGGCGGGTTGGGAATATAGCCACCAGCCCGAGCCCGGCAGCCGGGAAGCCGATACCTTGCGGTGGTTGCGCAAGGGCGTCGACTGGCTTCACGCCGCCGAATCACTGGCATAAGATGGTGATGCGTTCGGTTTGCACCTTATTGGAAAGGTTGCCAGCCCGGTCACGAATTTGTAAAGTAAAAGAAACCGTATCGGTTGGAAACATTTCGCTCGGCGTACATGGGGGCGCCCCGTTGGGAAAGGTGCAGCAGAAGCCAGCGCTGGCGTTATTGACGATGAGTACCGTTGCCTCGCCCGAAATGCCGTTGCCCACACCCTGCTCGGGAATCACCGGGAAACTGAACTCCTGGGTGAGCCCGTCGCGGCTATCGGTCAAAATGATGTCTTTGGGCTCGTTGTCTTCGAAGCCCAGGTCTCCATCACCATCGGTAAAGGAAAAGCGAATGCGCACCGTGTCGGCGGTAGCGTTGCGCCCCGCTTGCACCACCGTGGTGGGGGAGGTGCTGATGTATTCGATTTCGGGTTCGATGGGATAATTGGGCGGATCGGCGCAACCGGCAAGCAGCAAAAGGGAACCGGCCAGTAGAGCCAATCCGTTATAGAAGCGATTATTCTTCATGCGATATTGATGATTTATTCTACTATTTTAAATCATTTTTAGAAAACTGCCAATGGCATTTGCGTCGGCCAACGTGCCAATCCGCGAAAAAATCGAATCGATCAGTGCCGAAAGCTTTGAAGCAACGGCTCTGGAGGTCTTTCAGCTACAGGCGCGGGAAAATCCGCTGTACCGTGAATTCCTGCGTCTGATCCGGCGTCGGCCGGAAAATGTCAAAAGCCTGGTCGATATTCCTTTCCTGCCCATCCGATTTTTTAAAACTCACGATATCCGGACCGGGCAATGGCAGCCGCAATTGACTTTTGCAAGTTCCGGCACCACCGGTGCGACCACCAGCCGGCACCCGGTGCGCGATCTTTCCTGGTACGAATACCACGCCCGTCGAGGTTTTGCCCAATTTTACGGTGATCCGCAGGATTATTGCATCCTGGCCTTATTGCCCGCCTATCTGGAACGCCGGGGCTCTTCCCTGGTTAACATGGCCGATTACTTTATCCGTCAATCGCG
>CAYWHT010000427.1:0-4279 GCA_964458135.1 uncultured Saprospiraceae bacterium
ACACACTATAGTGGAGCCTCTAAATCCAAAATCCTATCATCGAATTCAACGGTTAAGCCAATTGCAATCATTCTTGCTGTTGCGACAATTTGGTTTGCGCCCTAATTATTCGTCTGCAAAGTATACCCCTTCCGTTTATCCTCCTCGTCCTCGGCGCCTAGCTGCTCATCCAGGTATTGAATGGCTTCGTGTGTGCTGAGGAAGAAATGATCCTTGCCGATTTTATCGGTGAGGCCCGCCTTTTCGAAGGCGTCGCGTACGGGGCCTTTGACGCCGCTGAAGAGGATGGGGATGCCCAAGTTGGCGTATTCTTCCCGTATTTCCTCCAATGCGTGGATGGCGCTGCTGTCTACGTAGTTAATGCTTTCCGCGTTGATGATGATCGCCCTTAGTCTATCGCCTTTTGTTTCGGCCAGGCGCTCCAGGTTGTCGCGGAAGTAGGAGGTGTTGGCGAAGTACAGCTGGGCGTCGAAGCGGACGATGAGCAGGTCGTCGCGCACTTCCAGGTCTTTAAACCGCTCGGTATTGCGGAAGATGGTGGTGCCCGGCACGCGCCCGAGGTGGGCGAAGTGGGGCCGCGTAGTGCGGTAGATGACCATGGCCAGCGAAAGGATGACGCCTACGCCGATACCCTGCTCGATGCCGAGGGAGAGGGTGGCGACGAAGGTGACCAACAACATCACCAGATCGGTGCGGTTGCTGTGCCACAGGTGCACGGCTTCCTTAATATCGATCAGCCCGAAGACGGCCACCATAATCACGCTGGCCAAAATCGCCTTGGGCAGGTAATAGAAAAGGGGCGTCAGGAACAAAAGGGTGAGAATGATCAATACCGCGCTAATGATCGAGGATAATCCCGTACGGGCTCCCGCCTGGTCGTTGACGGCGGTACGCGAAAAACCACCCGTAGTGGGGTAGGATTGGAATAGCGATCCGCCTATATTGGTCAGTCCCAGGGCGATGAGCTCCTGGTTGGGCGAAACCTTGTAATCTTTGTGCTTGGCCTGCACGGCTTTAGCTACCGCGATGCTTTCCATAAAGCTGACCAGCGAAATGGCCAGTGCGGTGGGAGCCAGGGCCTGCACGTTTTCCCAGCTGAAATTGGGAATCCGAAAGCTGGGCAATCCCTCCGGCACTTCGCTGACGATGGCTACGCCCTGCTCGTAGAGACCGAAGCCCCATACGGCCAGAATGCCGAAGGCGACGGCGAGCAAGGGGCCGGGAATCGCCCGGTTGATGCGTTTGACCAGCATGATGATGGCGATGCCCCCGATGCCGATGCCGAAAGTAAGCCAGTTGATCTGCCCGAAGTTATTAATGGCTTCCAGGATGATCGTATGCACGTGGTGACTGCGGGGGATGTCGATACCCAACAGGTGCTTTAACTGGGAAAGCCCAATAATCAAGGCCGCAGCGGAAGTAAAACCGCTAATCACCGGGTGGGAGAGAAAGTTGACGAGAAAGCCGAGGCGAAAGGCGCCCAGTAAAAATTGTATGAGGCCGACGAATAAAGCCAGCGCGATGGCCAGCCCGATGTACGTTTCCGTCCCGCCCTCGGCTAAAGCGCCAATACCCGCGGCCGTCAGCAAGGAGACCATGGCGACCGGCCCCACGGCTAGCTGCCGCGAAGTGCCGAATAGGGAGTAGATAATCAACGGCACGGTGGATGCATACAAACCGTAAATCGGGGGCAGACCGGCAATCAGGGCGTAGGCCATCCCCTGCGGAATCAACATCACCCCCACCGTCAGACCGGCGCCGAGATCTCCCTTGAGATCTCCCTGTTTATATTTCGGTAACCAATCCAGTATCGGTAGAAACTCCTTGATATTCATAGCTTGATGTGCTTTTGACGGGTAAGAAATGCAATTCGGTGCAAAAATAAGGGAAATGGAAGGCAGGGTAAGTGACCAAGATCACGGGATGCCCGCTTGCCAAAAGCGGCGCTCCGACGGTGGCCAAACTTATAGGCCGCCAGGTCAGCATTCACAAATTTTGGATTGGCAGCCTGTAATGCGCGGAAAACGGCGACGGCTTATTGCTCCGGATAGGTCTCCCGCCAGGCCGTCAGGCCGCCGTCGAGGTGGTAAATTTTCCGGAAGCCGCCGTTCTTCATCAGGGTGCAGGTGCGCACACTCCGCCGCCCCGTGCGGCAGTAGACGAAGTACGTCTTTTCGGGATCCAGTTGCTCGATTTGCTCCCAGAAGTTATCTCCTAAATAGTTGATGTTAAGAGCTTGCGGAAATAGCGGACGGGATTCGTATTCTTCGGGAGTGCGTACGTCGAGAACCACCGCATCCGGCGTTTGCTCCACCAGGCGCTCGAACTCCGCCGGAGGCAGGTTGTTCAGCTGCTGCTTGAGGATTTGCCACCGGCTGACCTTACATTGCTGTTGCTTGGATTCCATAACCGCATGCTTTTTGAAAAAAAACGCTTCGCGGCGGTTCCAGGTTTTCGGCTTGCGAAGCGTTTTACTCCCGATTAAGTGGCTGCTGCTTTTAAGGCCTTATTCACCAACAACCAACGTTTCCCCAAAGCGAATTTCATTATCCGTAAAGAACAATTGGTAAATGCCCGCGGGCAAATTCGGCAGGGGAATTTGCGTGGCGCCCGCCGCGACCAGGATTTCCCGTTGAAGCACGAGTTTTCCGGAGTTGTCGAATAGCTGCATGGTCATCCGGCGGGATTCTGGCTCCTCGTATTGCAGGGTAATGCTTTGCCGGCTGACCGGGTTCGGGTAAATAGCAAAACCGGGATTTTTCAGCTCTACCGTAGAAGTGGTCAGTTGTAGTGCTTCGTAAGCGTTGATGCGACCGTGGCCGTAGTATTGATCCCAGCCTGGAGTGTCCTGCTCCGGATTGCCTACCTGATCTTCGGCGGTGGATTGCAGGATGGTCCGGATCTCTTCGGGGGTGCGCGAAGGGTTCTGGGCCAGCAGCAGGGAGACTAAACCGGAAACGTGGGGCGCCGCCTGGGAGGTGCCGCTGTAAGCTTTCTCGAAATTATCGTCGGAGCGGTGGTCCAGGCTGTAGATGAGGGTGCCCGGCGCCATAACATCGATATGTGGGCCAAAATTACTACCCCCGGCCGGTCCCCATACCTCGGGATCCGCGCGGAGGTCCCGGGGCGTGGTGGCGCCCACCGCGATCGTTTTGGAAAAGGCGGCCGGAAAACGGGGCGCCACCGTATTGGAGTTGGCCATGCTCGCCACCATGACTAGGCCGCGCTCGTAGGCGTAGTCGACGGCTTCGGACAGCAGGTTGGAATAGCCGCCTCCACTCAAAGACATATTAATGACCTGGGCGCCGTGGTCGGCGGCGTAGTAAATGGCGTTGGCAAACCAACTGTACTGCCCCCGCCCCTGGCGGTCGAGCACCTTCAGCACCATCAACTGACAATTCCAGTCGACCCCGGCGTAACCAATGCCGTTATCGCCGTTGGCGCCGAGGATGCCGGTCACGTGGGTGCCGTGCCCATCGTCATCGGTGGGGAAGGCGTCGTCATTGGAAAAGTCGTAGCCGTTGAAGTCGTCCTGGTAGCCGTTGTTATCGTCGTCATTCCCATTGACCGGATCGGCGGTATTGGTCCAGATGCGGCCTTCAAATTCGGGATGATCCTGCTTGATGCCCGTATCCATAATCGCCACCACGATATCGGAAGAACCCTGTTCCAGTTCGTAAGCCAGGTCCATGTCGATATCGGCATCGCGCTTGGCGGGCGCCAGGATGAAGGAGCCGGTATTGTGCAGCCCCCACTGCCGGTCGAAGTAGGTATCCGTAGGCTCCAACGGCGGCGTTACTTCTTCCCCCGTAGCGTACCCGATGTAGTTGGGCTCCACGTATTCGAAATAGCCGGTAGACTGGTAGGCGCGAACTAATTCAGGAATGGCTTGCGCTTCTGCGAAATGCAATACATAGGTGTTCCTGGCCCGGCGGTTACCGGTTAAGCGGACGTCATTTACTCCAAAGCGGCGGTTGAGCGCTTTCAATTCCGACCGTTCAAAAGGGGAGACGGCTTTCCGTTGTTGGGCGCCCGCAAATTTGACGATCAATTCGTCGGGGGCAAAGTCCGGGCGCGCCGTTTGGGCGCTCAAACCCGGCAACATAACTATCCACAGCCCGAAAAAACAGTATGCGATTATGCGTTTCATGTCGTGATGGTTTACGAAAGAATCAGCTGCTATATCCCTACACGGATAAAGTGGTGCGGTTATTAGATCGAAGGTGAATTATAGTCTGACAACCCAAAATTTGTGAATTCTGACTTGCTCTTTTTAGCT
>CAYWHT010000428.1:0-4276 GCA_964458135.1 uncultured Saprospiraceae bacterium
GGCCAGGAATGGCGCCGCGTAATAGATCAATTCATGCATCATCCGGGTTAGGTGTCTTAGAGTTAGAAATCACCTTACTTTTTACGAAACGAAAACAGATTGATGCGTAATTTAATTGTAACCTTATTGATAGGTTGGGCGCCGCTACTTTGGGCCCAAAACGGCGATAACGCCTTACCCGAGTTTCAAATTGACCGGGGCACCGTCGAAGCCCAATTGCGGTTTCTTTCTTCGGATGAACTGCGGGGCCGCCGCGCGGGCAGCCCCGGCAATGATATTGCCGCCCGCTACATTGCGGAGCAATTGCAAGCGCTGGGATGGCAAACGCCCGAAGGACAAGACGATTTTTACCAGGAAATACCCTTTCAGCAGACCAAGCCGCCCGAGTCGGGAGCGTTGATGGTGGGAGAAAAGTCATTCCCCTACCGGGAAGACTTTATTCTCCTTTCGGGCGAGGCCGCCGAGCTTCATACCGAGGCCGTCTTCGCGGGCCACGGCTGGGTGGATGAGGATGCCGGCCGGAACGATTACGAAGGCTTGGACGTGGATGGAAAAGTAGTCGTCGTACTTCCCGGCACTCCCGAAGACAACAGCCGCACCGCCGTTTTCCAGGCTATCGGCCGCAAGCGCCGTCTGGCGCACGAACGCGGGGCCAAGGGCCTGATCGAAGTCTACCAACTCAGTTTCCCCTGGCGGTTTGTACGCCGCTACTTCGGTCGCGAAACCCTGCAAATGCCCCAGGAGGACGAGACTGACGCGGCCGCCTTTGACGAGCTTCTCTACGGCTGGGTAAATATCGATCCCTTCGCCGATCAGCTGAAAGCCGTTCGCAATGGAAAGAAGCCCAAAGTAAAACTGAGCAGCAGCGGTTTCGTTCGCAACCCCCTGCCCTCCCAGAATGTCGTCGGCATTCTACCCGGTAGCGATCCGGCCGTGAGCGATGAATACCTGCTCCTTTCCGCCCACTTCGACCACGTAGGCGTGGGCAAGCAAGGCGGCGGTCCCTTCACCGAAAGCGACAGCATTTTCAACGGCGCCCGCGACAACGCCATGGGCGTCGTCGCCCTGCTCAGCGCCGCACGCGCGCTCGCCGAGCAGCCACCGCGCCGCTCGGTCATCTTCCTGGCTTGCACGGCCGAAGAGCTGGGCCTGCTGGGTAGCCGCTACTACGCCGAACACCCGCTCGCACCTTTGGAAAAGACCATTTTCAACCTCAATACCGACGGCGCGGGCTACAGCGACACCAGCATCGTTTCCGTCATCGGTTGGGGGCGCACCGGCGCCAATGATTTATTGCAAGAGGGAGTCAACGCGGCCGGTCTGGAAATATTCCCCAATCCCGCCCCAGAACAGGGTCTTTTCGACCGCTCCGACAACGTCTCCTTCGCCAGCAAAGGAGTGCCGGCGCTCACCTTCAGCCCTGGATTCAAAACCTTCGGCCCCGAAATCAGTAAATACTACCACCAGGTGGCCGACGAGGCCGATTCCGTCAATTTCAACTACCTGCTTAAATTCTGCCGGGCTTACGCCCATACGGCCCGCCTGATCGCCAATAGCCGGGAATTGCCGCAGTGGAAGGAAGGGGATAAGTACGAAGCGGCGGGGAAGAAGTTGTACGGTAGTGGTAAATAGTAAGTCGGCGCTGCGCAGGTAAAATTATGTTTGCAAGAGCCGGTCAGCCTTTGTAGATAAAACTCGTAAGGCGGATTCCGGATGACTTATAATCTGCCAACCCAAAATTGGTGAATGCTGACTGGTCAGCCTATAGCTGTGGAGCATTACCCACTACTCACTACCACTCAAAGCAGCAAAGCCGCCTCTTTTTTAATCGCCGCCAGGGCCTGATCCACACCCGTTTTTTCCCGGCGTTCCAGCAAATTGAAAATCTGGGTGGCGAGTTCCCGGCCGTCGGCTTTGGGGTCGACGGTTTCGGCGACGACTTCGATGTTGTTGATGGTGTCGTCGCGGGCGGCCTTGATGATTTCCCAGAGTTGGTTGGAGACGTAGACCTGTTGGGTGATGTTGTGCTCGAACTCCTGCTGGATAGCCAAGAGCAAGGATACTCGCAGTTGGGCGGCGCTCATGCCGTCCTGGCGGACGCGAAAGAGTAGGTTGGGCAGGGAAATGCGCTCGCAAAAGAGCGAAAAGCGCTCGTAGGCCTGCAGGCGCAAGGGCAAGGTGGTTTCCTGCCGGCTTTGCTGGTTGTCCAGCAGCCGCATTTGGTACTGTTTGTCGAGGTAAGTACGCAGGAGATAATATACCGTCAGAAAGACGATCAGGGCGGGAACCGTTATCTTGATGATCTCCAGGATGACATTTAACCAGTCTGGCATCGGCGAGCTTTGAATTAGCGAGATTTAAGAATAGCCCTTCCATTTGGTGGAACGCTTCCTTGGAGGGGCACGCAAAAATAGGCAGAATCGACGGGAATTTAGAGATGGATTGGATTTTACCCTTAGCGTCAACCCCAGGACGGTATCGATGCGGGAAAGTTGCAAACCAAATTCGCGCTCGGCGCGTTGTTCTATTAAAGCCTGTCAGGAGTTTGCTTTTGATGCCGAAAATGATCAGATTTGAGTTTATGAAGTTCCATAAATGGTCATTTACGGGCCAAAAGGTAAACTCCCGACAGGCTCTTAGATTTGCGTAATGCCAATTACAAAAAGGATACTGGAAATGAGTGAACAAACCACTACCACACAACCGATTAGCCTTACTACGGGCGCCGTTAATCAGTTGAAACGAATTCGCGAAGAGCAGAACGTACCCGAAGATCACGGTCTGCGGGTGGGCGTTAAAGGCGGTGGTTGCTCGGGCTTCTCCTACGTGCTCGGCTTCGACCTGGCTAAAGAAAACGATCAGGTACACGAAATCGGCGGATTGCGAGTGCTTATGCAAAAATCGCACGCCATTTATCTCCTGGGTATCGAAATCGATTGGGTGGAAGGCCTCGATAACCGCGGCTTCACCTTCAACAACCCCAACGCCACGGATACCTGTGGCTGTGGCACCTCCTTTTCCGCCTAAATAGGTTTTTTAGATATCGTCCTCCCCTTAAAGTCCATCCGGCTCAGCTGAATGGACTTTTTTTTCCATCACTCCTCTGACAAATCGACGGCAAAGGTTTAAATTATTCTACAAAATCCCCTTATTTTCGGTAAGTAATTAGCCGCCGCCATCGACGGATTTTTCCTCCACCTCTCCCGTTCCCCGAAACGTAATGGCCGTACCCCTTACCATGAAATCCTTCGCTGCGGCCCCTAAGCGACTTTTTATTTAAACTACCAATATCGATTCGACTAACCCAAAATATTTTGGCTACGCATGCAAAATTTTTTACTCCCCTTCACCTTACTATTTCTGTTATCGCTGCCGGTCACCGGTTTGGCGCAGGACACCGTTTGGCTGGAGACCTTCGGTCGCGGCCTGGGCGACTGGCAGGTAAGTACTCAGCAGTGCGGCGATCTGCCGGGCGGCTTCGCCGGCACCTACGAACTCACACAGGCCACCTCCGGCGGAGAACCATTGGAGGGGCTGAGCGTCCGCTTTTCCGTGGTCACCGATCGGGAATTTACCCTGCGTTTTGATGACGGAACCAACCGGGGTTTCGTACAAGGTTCTTACCGCATCGAGTCGGACACCTTTAAAACCGAATTCGGCGCCCTCAACCTGGGACCGGACACTACGATCACCGACACCCTGGAAGACGGCTCTTCCTGGATCATCAACCTGGAAGCCAGCCAATCTTTCATTGATGACTTCGGCGGCATTCTCACCGGCATCGGCAATCCGGCTATTGACCTTTCGGGGCAACTCCTAAGTCTTTCGGACGCTAACACGGAACTCTTATTCCAGCGTGTCAGCTCCTGTGGCGACCTCTGGTTGTGGAGTTTCAACGGCGATATCCGCCGGGCGGCGATTGCGGGCGGCGGAAGTTTTCGCATTCCCTCCCCAACCGCAGACAATGGGGCTGCCCTGCTCAACCCCGACTTCTACACTACGGGGGGCAGCTTCGACGGCGTCGGCAATCCTCCCTTTCCGGATTACAATGTCCAGCTCACTTCCCCGGTAATCGATCTATCGGATGTGCCGGGCAGCCTGAAGCTCGACCTGACCCAATTTGTCTTTTACCTCAATCCTTCCGTTACGGCGCCCCTTATCAACGGCCGGCGACGGATCACCACCTTTGCCTACAGTATCGACGGAGGAACGACCTGGTCGGACCCCATCGACATCAACGAAGGCATCGAAGCCACGCTCAAGATCGTGTGGAACG
>CAYWHT010000429.1:0-4276 GCA_964458135.1 uncultured Saprospiraceae bacterium
AGCGCTGGCGCAGTCTATCGCCGAAAGAAGCCGCGAAAACGCTCAGGTATTTAGTGCCCGAGGCGCTGGGAGCGATCATATTGGTAGCAATTCGATTGGAAGAATGGGCTTGGAGCTCCGTAGGAGCGTCAGGTTTCAATGTGTCGCTCCTACGAAGCTCGGGGTTGGTCGATGTTTCGCGAAGCTTCATGAAAAGAGCCCCGGCGGGGCATCCGGTTGATAGCTCCGGGCGCCAAGCCCGGGGTAAATAACGCGATCAGCTAGCCCGGGATCCTGACCGCAGAGTCAGAGGCAAAAAACGCAGGCGATGCCTAGCTTTTTAACACAGCGAGCTGGAACTCCGAGGAGCGAAGCGACGATCAGCGAAGCTAAAAAGAGCAAGTCAGCAATCACAAATTTTGGGTTGTCGGACTATAGATGCTATTATATAGGATAAAGAGCCGTTCCGGGGACCTCCTCTATCCAGGAAGCCTCAGGTCAGAGAACAGCACTAACCACCAATCACTAAAACTATGAAGGTCATTTCCACCCGTGGGGTCACCAAGATCTACAATAAAGAAAAGGTGCCCGTCAATGCGCTGAACGGCGTTGATCTGGACATCGAGCAGGAGGAGTTTACGGCCATTGTCGGTCCTTCGGGCTCGGGGAAGACGACGCTGCTGAACATCATCGGAGGGCTTGATCGCCCCACCTCCGGCGAGGTGATCGTCGGCGGTCAGGATATCGGGCAATTGTCCGACGCGGAGCTCATCAATTTCCGCAAGGAACACATCGGTTTCGTCTTTCAGGCCTACAACCTCATCCCGGTGTTGACGGCCCGCGAGAACGTAGAGTTCGTCATGCTGCTGCAGGGGCGCTCCAAGGCGGAGCGCGAGCAACGGGTAAGGGAGCTACTCAAAGCCGTTGGCATCGAAGATAAGATCGACAAACGCCCCTCCGAATTATCGGGCGGCCAACAGCAGCGGGTGGCCGTGGCGCGGGCTTTAGCCCCCAAACCCACCTTCATCCTGGCCGACGAGCCCACCGCCAACCTCGACTCCCACTCCACCGCCAACTTACTCGACATCATGGCCCGCCTCAACCGGGAAGAACACATCACCTTCGTCTTTTCCACGCACGATCAGCGGGTGATCGAGCGGGCACGGCGGGTGGTGACCCTGGTGGATGGAGCGGTGGATTCGGATGAGGTGAAGGCGCCCGCAAATTCGCAAGCCCGTGAGTGAGCATGTGGCTTGCGCGCCCGGTGGCGCCTCGGGAACTATAGCCTGCCAACCCAATATTTGTGAATGCTGACTTGGCAGACTATAAATGCCTGACCGTTTGAGAGTAGACATAGTCAGGCAGCAACGAGCGCCCACCGGGCGCGCAGCCACACCGCACCAATACCTTCAAAACCCCATCGTCATGGTCATCCGGCACCTTATTCTATTCTTTTTTTGCTTTAGCCTCACCGCAGGCCTGTACGCCCAAAATGATAAAAGCTGGCGCCTCAACGGCTACGTCAAAGACCTACAGAACCACTTTATCTTCAATAATTCCTTTCCCGATCTGCAGACCTTCGAGCTGGTGGATACCTTTTTGATGGAAAACTTTATCCACAACCGGTTGAATTTCGAGTGGTTTGTCAACGACGCCCTGACCTTCCGGACGGATTTGCGCACGCGCCTGTTCGTAGGAGACCTAGCCCGCACCATCCCCAACTACGGCGAGATGATCGACGAGCCGAGCAACGACGTAGCCGATCTCTCCGTCTTGCCGGTGGACCAATCCTCCGTAGTGTTGCACAGTGTACTCGACCGGCTTTACCTGCAATACGTGCAGGGGAATTGGGAAATCCGGCTCGGCCGGCAACGCATCAACTGGGGCATCAACACCGTCTGGAACCCCAATGACATCTTCAACGCCTTCGACTTTACCGACTTCGACTACGAAGAACGACCCGGCAGCGACGCCCTGCGGGTCAAGTACTATACGGGCTTCGCTTCAAGTCTTGAACTGGCCGTCAAGGCCTGGGAAGATTTTGACGAAGCCGTTATCGCCGGTCTTTGGAAATTTCACCAGGGCAGCTACGACTTCCAAATCCTGAGCGGCCTGGTCGGCGAAGACCTCGCCTTCGGTGGCGGCTGGGCCGGCAACATCGGAGACGCCAGTTTTAAAGGAGAATTTACCTACTTCAAATCGCTGCGGGGCGACGCCGACCATACTTTCGCCGCCACCACCAACCTGGATTACGCCTTTTCGAATTCCCTGTATTTCAATATCGGCTACCTCTACAACGGCAACGGCGGCATCAATACCTCCGTCACCCAGCTCTTCAATTTCGAACAGCGGCTTAGCGCTAAAAATCTCTACCCCTACCGCCACTCCATTTTCACCCAGGTACAATATCCCTTTACGCCCCTGATCAACGGCGGGATCGCTTTTATTTACAATCCCGTTTCGGTACACGCCTTATTCGTCAACCCCACCCTCACTTACTCCCGTTCCACTAACCTCGATGCGGATTTGATCAGTCAGATCGTGCTGGGGCAGGAAACCGAAGGGTACAACTCTCCTGTACAGTCGGTGTTTTTGCGGTTGAAATACAGCTTTTAGAGGGTTTTTAATTTTTAATTTTTAATTTTTAATTCTTGATTTTTGATTATAGCTCTGCCTTAATTCAAAATCAAAAATCCAAAATCAAAAATCAAAAATCCAAAATCCAAAATCCAAAATCCAAAAAACCCCCCCCTGATTATTGTCATAAGCCCTTACTGACCAAAATCATAGGATTTGACCGGATCAATCCATTAATTACTACTATTCCTAACCAAAAACCAATGAGCATGAAAAGCGGGTGGCTATGCACGTGGGTTGCGCTACTTCTCTTTCCGGCAACCCTTTTTGGTCAAGTAACTTCCCAGGGCAATTTTATTATCGGTAGTTCGGTCGGGCTGGCGACTTCCAGCTCCGAGATTACCCTCGAAGATGAGACGGGGGATGCCGAAGGGGATGGCCCTTCCTCTACTCAGATCAGCTTTTCTCCCTCCGTGGGCTACTTCCCCTTGGAAAATGTTGTCGTGGGCATCCGGATGGATTACTCCTTCAGTGAGGTCAAGGAACCCGACGAAAACCGCAATGAGGACAGCGACCTGCTGTTTGGTCCTTTCTCGCGCTATTATTTCCCGGTAGGTGAAGATATGGCGTTCCTTTTCGAAGCGGGTTTCGGCTTCGGCAACTCCAACGACCAGAAGGAGATCGCCGGTTCTTTCCAAAGTATCAACACCAACATTTTCAGTTTGAGTGTTGGTCCTGGCTTTACGATCATCTCCAACGAGTCGATTGGTATCGAGGCGCTGTTTAAGTACAACTATTCCCGCAGTAATTTTGACACCGAGATCGCCGGCGTCCGGCGGGAAACCAAGACGATTACCAACCGCTTCGACATTTCGATTGGGATCCAGTTTTACTTGACTGGGTTTCAAAAGGCGGAACCGGATTTTATGAAGTAGATGGTGGAAGGATGCCCTTACGGAAAGCCTTCAAGCGAAACGAACGAATTTAACCTTCACCCTTAAACAGTATTCCATCGTGGCGGAAAACGGTAATACCAAGAACTTTCTGCAAAAGGCGGCTTTTGTGCTCATCGCCCTGTTGGTGGTCTACAACATCTATACCGGCGCCACTATTCAGGAAATTGGCATTCCGGGGCTATTTTCCATCAAATTCGGGGATGGCGGCGGCAACGCCTCCGGCGGAAACGGGGCGACAGATGAGTTTACCTTTACCTTCTCACCCAACCCGGCGCGACGCGGCGAAGAGGTCATGATCCATATGAGTGAGGCCAAACCCGTGAGGGTCTATTACAATGGCCGAGCCCTACCTAAAAAAACCTCCCACAACGAGCGGGTGATTACCGTAACGGTGCCGGGAGACGCCCGCAACGGCTATTTTGAACTGGCCTGGGACGGGGAGCATAAGGTGGCGGAGCGGGAGTTGATTGTGGTTCCCTAATGCAGGCAGCCCCTTATCCGAGCATGTTCAAGATTCAAGGTTTAATTTCACCCTCACAATCAAGGGGTTGCCAATCAGTTGACCCCATTATTTGAATAGCCTCCCTTATCCCGTCCTTCTATTTTCTACTTCTCCTTAGGGGAGTTTACCCTTTGGCCTGCAAAAAATGGCTTCGTGAGCACCCAAATCTGGTCATTTTCGGCATCAAGCGCAAACTCCCAACAAGCTCTTATAGTCTGACAACTCAGGATTTGTGAAAATATGACGCCGCTATTTTTTCGGC
>CAYWHT010000430.1:0-4274 GCA_964458135.1 uncultured Saprospiraceae bacterium
GGTAACGTCCAGAAAAACGTCGGCGTTATTTTCACTAAATTTTTCCGTGCGCACCACCAGTTCGTTGGCGTTGTCTTCGTCAAAGTATTTCAACTCCAGGTAATAGGGTTTGAGTAGGCCCACGGTAGGGCCTGCCGAGTAGCTCAATCCAACCGCCACCCCTTTGCGTTTGGCTTTTTCGGAAAAATACCGCTTTTGACCGAGCCCCCCTCTGAGGGTGAAAAAGTTGTTTTGCTTTCCAAAGACGAAAGAGCGCGCCACTTGACCGGTATTGGCCACCTGAAAACCATCGGAGTTATTGCGAAATTGCTTGGGGTGTTTGACATTGCCGAACTCGATGTTAACAAAGTTGGTCAGGTAATACGTTTTAAGGTTAGCAATGTTAACCCCGAAGGCAAAGCCATTGGTGTGGAGTTTGAGGTCAACGGTCAGTTCTCTTTCGTAGATGACGCCCTCGCGGTCTTCGTAATAGTTTTTACCCAGGTCGATGGTCTGCTGCGCCCCAACGGTTTGCCAAAAAAGGAGTAAAAACAACGGGTAGAGCAATTTTTTCATAGCGCTGGTCTTAATTGAAGGTGCGGGAAAGCAGCTTCCTTTATAAATTTACTAAATTAATCGAACAAAAAAACATTCTCCTCGAAAGCTAGCCGACTAACGTATGACAAAACAACCGATCGGAGGATATTTTAGTTCTGAAAAAGACATTTCCGAAAGCAGAGAGGTCATGGATAAGCAGCTTTGGTATTTTTTATGGAGCAGCTGATCGTACATACGGAGATCCGCACCCCCCGGCTGGAGTATGTAGTTGAATTGTTATTCAGCCATTTGCTTCATATCCCGTACCGGCTTTGTGGGATGAGTGAAGCCTGGGATTTGCCGGCCCAGGCTCGCATCTACTATGGAAGGAGCGAACCCGGTGGATTTGCGGTATGGATTCCCGATAGCGGCCTGCTGCGTCAAGAGGGTATACGAAGGCAGCAGTTGCGGCTTTTTTACGTCCAGGATCTTCCGGCTTACTTTCGCGCCGATGAGGGCAAGGCCGACCTTCCCTTTGACCTGTTCAGTTTGGTGTTCTATCTGGTCAGTCGTTACGAAGAGTATTTGCCCCACCGGCGGGATGCACACGACCGTTATCCGGCCGCGGAGAGTCTGGCTTTTCGCGATGGTTTTCTGGAGCAGCCGCTCGTTAACCAATGGGCGAACCGCCTGGGTCAACTGTTGCAGCGCCGGGCTCCCGAGCTCAAAATCCAGGTCAACCATTACCAATTCCGTCCCACTTACGATATTGATCTGGCGTGGGCCTATTTACACCGCCCGGGCTGGCGGCAGCTGGCCTCCGGTTTGCGCGATTTGCTTAGCATTCGCGGCCGTCAGCTGGGCGAAAGGATACGGGTGCTGCGCCATCACCAACCGGATCCCTACGACACCTTCGCCTGGTTGAAGGAATTGCATAGCGCTTTCCGCCTCGAACCTGCTTATTTTTTTTTGCTGGCCGATTGGAGCCAGTACGACCGCAATATTTCCCACCGCCATCCGGCCATGCGTCGATTGATCCAGGATCTCGACCGGGGCGCTCAGCTGGGGATTCACCCTTCCTATCAGCACGGTTGCCGCCGGGAAGGCATCGTCAAAGAAAAGCAGCGCCTGGAAGAGATTACGGGGCGCCCAATTAGTCGTAGCCGGCAGCACTATCTGCGGCTGCAGCTACCCCAAACTTACCAGCATCTGTTGGCCGCGGGTTTACACCAGGATTACACCATGGGCTTTCCCGATCAAGTGGGCTTCCGGGCCAGTATTGCATTGCCTTTTCCGTGGTACGACCTCAGCGAGGAAAGGCAGACCAAGCTGATCATCCATCCCTTCCAGGCTATGGATGTAACGCTGCGCCAGTATTTGGCCCTGCGCCCGCAGGAAATTTCGGATCGCTTGGCGCCGCTGATCCGGAGCGCCAAGGAAGTTGGAGGGGTATTTTGCACCCTTTGGCATAATAGTTCCCTTTCCCCGCACGGCGGCTGGACGGGATGGCGGCAAGCTTACCACTCGCTCATCACCCGCGCGGTATCCTGAGCCCGCTCAACCCGGGCTCAAAACGCCAGGCCGGCCTCATGGCTCATCCATGCGTTAGCCATAAACACCTCATCCTCCTCAACTAAAGGCCCAGAGGGCCGAATACATTGGTAGATTTGCGAAACATCGAGCTAGAGAGATTTTAGGGGGAGTCCACGCTTTGATAAGCTTTAATGTGTATTTTTGGTCCAATAATGACACGAACGACTTTATGATTTTTAACTTAAGCGAGAAAAATACGATTGCCAATCGATTCGTAGCCGAATTGCGGGATATTGAAGTACAGCAGGATCGAATGCGCTTTCGCCGCAACCTGGAACGCGTTGGAGAGATCCTTGCCTACGAAATTAGCCAAACCCTGGAGTACAAGACTGTGGACGTCAGCACGCCCCTCGGCGTAGCTCAGGCCTCCGTACCCGCCAAATCCATCGTTTTAGCCACCATCCTCCGTGCCGGGCTACCCTTGCACCAAGGTTTGCTCAACTATTTTGACGATGCGGATAATGCTTTTGTATCTGCTTATCGGCGTCACCATAAAGATGGCACTTTCGAGATTGAATTACAGTATATTTCTTGTCCGGACCTGGAAGACCGCATTCTGGTGATCTCCGATCCCATGCTGGCCACGGGCGCCTCTATGGCCCTGGCCGTCCAGAAGATGCAAGAATTCGGCAAACCCGCCGCCATTCACTTCGTCACCACCATCGCCTCTTCTTACGGGCTCGCCCACATTCGCCGGCTATTTCCCTCCGCCCACATCTGGATGGGCGACCTGGATGAAGAGCTCACCGCCAAGTCTCTAATCGTACCCGGTTTGGGAGACGCAGGGGATTTGAGCTACGGAGCGAAGGTGCAGGAGTGATGGTAAGTGGGTAAGGGCTTCGAAGGAAGGCCTAATAACCGTGCTACGAAGCCCTTGCCCGCTACTACTATTAATTCCTAGCCGCCCGTATCCGGGTAGTTTCCTGAATCCAACACGCCACGGTAAAGGTATCTCCCTCACTGAGGTTGCGCTGGAAAATATCCTCCTTACTGGGCATGTACTGGGCGTATTGCCGAATCCATTTATTGGCTTCCCTGGTGACGTCGGGGTCCACCTGTTTAGCTTTCCGCCACATGTCGATAGCGGGCCAGACGACCACCTGGCTGTCCCAGCCGCGGCCGGGACCGCAAAGCGGGCCGCTGGAGGCATAGAGGTTGCCGATGTGGATGTACGGCTCTCCCCAATTCGGGCGGGCTTCCGCCGCGCGGCGGGCATATTGCCGGGATTTGGGGAAATTCCGCAGATGCGATTGGTAGATTTGGGCGATGGTCATGAGGTAATCCCCCTTGCGCTCTGCATTGTCGGTTTCCTGGGCGGCTTCTTCAAACTTTTCGATAGCGCATTGGTAATCGGCTTCCCGCAGGCAGTTGTATCCCTGCCGGGCGGGGCCGGGATCGGGGCGGCATTTTTCGTTGCCGATTTCTACCAACTCCTGCAATTTCTCGCTTTCTTCGCCGCACCCGCCCCATTTGAGCCGGCTGAAAACGGTGCGAATAACGTTGCAATCATCGGGATTAGCCAGGTATTCGTCGTAGTATTTTTCTTCGTAGTAATCGCAATCGAAAAAGCCCCTAACCGTTTCAAAATTCTCCAGCTTGGAGGGCGCGTAAGCTTTCACGGTTTCCCAACGGTCGCAGGCTTTACCTTCGCATTCGGCCAGCCCCTTTTCCAGAATGTTGCGCACCTGAGCCTGGTACTGCCGGGCCTCCTCCATGGAGATGCGGTCTTCGAAATACAATTCCACGAGTAAGGCCGTGAAGGGATTAAGAACGAAGTCGGGCGTATTTAGCCCTTCGGCATCGATGCATTTTTTAAAATAATCATAGATTTCCTTGCGGTCATCCACCAAGTTGGAATATTTGTAGTACAAGTCAAAACCCTTGCGGGCATTGGGAAAGGATTCTTCGGGATAGCAGCGTTCCATTTCGTCGTACAAGCTGAAGATAGTATCCAGGTAGGCCTTTTTTTGCCGGGTGTCATCGTTTTGCCCGAGAAAACGTTCGTAGAGCCGGACCCCATCGGAGAAGACGGTGCGGCGGCGACCGTCGGCGGCGGGAGCCACCTCATAAACTTTTTGCCAAAGCTCAAAGGCCTGATCCCATTCCTTGGTTTTCAAGCGATCGCGGTACAGCACGTAATTGGTTTCTACTTCATCGGGATATTT
>CAYWHT010000431.1:0-4273 GCA_964458135.1 uncultured Saprospiraceae bacterium
CACCTTAGCAGGTCAAAAACCCTCCTCACCCCGATCCTCCGAAGGCGCCCGCCCAAAAACCTCCCGGTAAACCCTGCTAAAATACCCCGGATCCCGAAAGCCAGAACGCCGGGCCACTTCCCCCACCCGCAATTCCTCCCGTTGCAACAACCGCCGTGCATGCTCCAAACGAATCTGCCGGATCGCATGGGAAGCCGATAGCCCCGTCAAAGCTTTCAACTTGCGGTGCAACTGGCTGCGCCCAACACCCAACTCCCGGCACAACTCCCCAATCCCGAAATCTTCTTCTTCCAGATGCAATGCTAATGTTTCGCGGAAGCGCTGCATAAAAGCATCTTCCCGGGCTTCCCGGGCATCGGCGGCGGGTGCGCAAGGTTGCAGCGCTCCGTACCGCTCCCGCAAATTGCGCCGGATTTCGATCAGCTTGCGCAAACGCACCTCCAGCTCCGCAGGTTGAAAAGGTTTGGTCAGGTAGGCGTCGGCGCCGCCCTCCAGGCCCTCCAGGCGGGAAGCTTCATCCGCTTTAGCAGTCAAAAGAATGATGGGAATGTGGCTGCTGCGTTCGTCCTGTTTGAGCGTGCGGCAGACCGTAAAGCCATCCTTTTCGGGCATCATAACATCACAGATGATGATATCCGGGATGAGCTCCAATGCACTTTCGATGCCCGCCTGACCGTCGTAGGCGGCCTTCAGACGGTACTGCCCCGCCAGACAGCTTTCCAGATAGCGGACTACATCGGGATTGTCTTCAATGAGCAGGGCCAGGGGCACATCCTCCACTCCGCCGTGGTCATCGGAGGGCGGCGCCTGGGGCGGGGGTTCGGCGCCCGCTACCGCAACGGCGACCTCCGCAAATGCCGGATTTTCGTCGGCGACCGGGGCGCCCGCTTCTTCATTCAACGGCAACCACAGCCGGAACGCCGCCCCCTCCCCTTCCCGGCCGTCCACCGCAATCGTCCCGTGCATCAGGCGCACCAACTCGCGCGCCAGCGCCAAACCGATACCTGTACCTTCTCCTTTGCGCGTATGGGTACTATCGACCTGGTAGAAGCGGTCGAAGATGCGCTCGCGTTCCGCTTCGGGAACGCCAATGCCGGTATCCGAAACGACCACCTTAACTCCACCCTTGCCGGCCGCTTCCAGGCTTAGGGTCACCACTCCTTCCGGTGGCGTAAACTTAAGGGCGTTGGAGAGCAGGTTGCTCACCACCGTTTGCAGCTTACCCGCATCGAAATGAGTAAAAAACTGATCCTTTTCCGATTGGAAGTGAAGCCGGATACCCTTGTGTTCCGCCACCGATTGGTGCGCCTGGAGCTGGTAGTTCAAAAAGGGGATTAAGTCCCGGTAGGCTAGGTCCAATGCCATCGCGCTGGATTCGATTTTGGAAAGATCGAGTAACTGGTTGACCAGGTCCAGCAATTGGCGACCATTGCGGCGGATCATGCCCAATCCCTCCCGGAACCAGCGTTGCGGGTCTTCCATCACCCGGTCGGCCATGCCGAGGATGACCGTCAAGGGGGTGCGAAATTCATGGGTGATGTTGGTGTAAAAGCGAGACTTGAAGGTGTCAAGCTCCCGCAATCGTTGCTGTTCGACTTTCGCCAAACGGCGGTTGAGCTGGAAGCGATAGAGGGCGTAGAGGATTGCTGCAACCAATAAGATATACAAGGCATAGGCCCAGGGAGTCGCCCACCAGGGGGGAAGTATGGTGATGGATAAAGTTCGGGCTTCCTGCGTCCACACCCCATCGCTATTGGCCGCTTTCACCCGGAAGGTGTAACGGCCCGGCGACAGGTTGGTGTAGGTCGCCGAACGTTGGGTGCCGATAGGCCGCCACTCCGACTGGTAAGGCGCCAGCTGCACCGCGTACGTATTCTTTGCGGGATTTTTGAAGTGCAGGGCCGCAAAGCGGATAGTCAGATCATTCTGGGAGTGGCGTAAACGGAGGTGATCGGTAAAGGCCAGGCTAGAGGCCAAAGGCCCATCCTCGCCCGGTGCAATGATTTGCCCCTGAATGGCCAGTTCCTGCAGCTGCACGCGAGGAGGCCGCGGATCCACTTTCAAGCTATCCGGGTGAAACATCACGGCGCCGTAGAGCGTGCCAAACACCAGCGCTCCCCCTGAGGTGATCCCTACTTGCACCGAGGTAAAATGGTTGGAGGGCAAGCCATCCGCAACCGTATAGAGCTTGATTTGTTCCCGGTCGGGATCGTAGCAAGCCAACCCCTGGTTCGAACCGATCCAGAGTAAGCCGTTTTTATCTACCGCCAATCCACCCCGGATTTTATTCGACGGAAGGCCGTTCTCGGTGGTAATGGCTTTAGATTCCAGGGTTTCCAGATCCACCCGGACCAGCCCATTACTATAAGTTCCCGCGTAGAGATATCCCCGTTGATCTTCTACGAAGGAGCGTCCCGGAGAATAAGCATAATGCCGGAGCGAATCGTTCGACGGATCGTAACGGAAAAAGCCGTCGTTGGCCGTGCCCGCCCATAATATTCCGGAAAGATCCATATACAGTTCCGAGAACAACGAATTGCGGTCTTGCGGACCGAGAACCGTCATGCTTAATACCGAAATCAATTGTTGACTGTCCGGATCGTACCTGTGCATCTCCTGATGTGTTAAAATCCACCACCATCCCTCTTGATCTTCAGTAAAGCCCTGAATTCCTCTGACAACCAGCCTTCTTAATGAAGCATCAAGGGCATCAACCTGCTCCACATGATTCCTTTGGGGGGCTTTACGAAACAATCCCTTTTCGGACCACATCCAGATCGCACCCCGCCGGGTCTTGGTCATGCCCGAACTGGCGCTTAAAACGGATATCCTATCAGCAACCCTAGAAAGTATTGAATCGCGCAGTGGCTGTTGAAGCCGTGTATTCCACAACGGCATGATGCCCCGATCATCGATCATCCAGACGTGGTCCCGGCCATCCACCACGATTTTCCCCACCGGACGGGCTTGCCATTCTCCACCGGATCGGGCGCGTGCTCCGATCCACTGAAATACCGATTGGCAGGGGCTGTACTTTGTCAATCCGCCGTTGTGGGCGCCCATCCAAATATTGCCGGCCGGGTCTTCCAAAAAGGTTCGTAAACTCAAATTGAAAAGGCCGGTAGCGGGACTACGGAGCCGAACCGCAAGCGGCTCCATCCGGCCGGTACGGGTATGTAACCAGGCGAGCCGGTCTTCCCGACCATCGTAGTAATTAATCCATAGCCTTTTTTGGCTGTCGTGAAATAGCCTGTGGATGTCGTTAGATGGAAGTGCGGAATTTTCGGCAGAAAAGTGGGTGAAGGTTTGGGATGCCGTATGGAAATGGTAAAGCCCATGTTTGCCGCCACCCGCACTGATCCAGATATTTCCTTCAGCTCCGGCGGCGATGACGTGTAAATCGTTAGCCTCTCGGAAAGCCGTATCGGGTACGGGCTGGTAAAACAAAAAGGTATCGCGGGAGTAGCTCCACTTTGCCAGACCGCGGTCGGTCGCCATCCAAACCGAGCCTTCCCGGTCGAGCGCCAGATAGGTCGTTTCCCCGGCCGGGAAATTCCCCAAACTGCGCCGGTATTGAATGAGCGTATCTATTTGCGGAAGTGCGTTGCCAGCATCCCATCCGGAAAATACTACCCGGAACAATCCGCCATTGGTCGTTCCCACCCACAACGCACCGGCCTTATCAAACTGAATAGCCCGCGGAATTCCCTGGAATAACCCATGGCCGGCATTTGGGCCGGCTCGAATAATCGAAAACCGCCGGGTTTGGCGATCAAACCGGTAAAGGGATCTATAGGGCGTCACTATCCATAAACCTCCACGCGGCCCTATGACAAGCGTTCGAACGTTGATGTAAGCCCTATCGGGAAACGGAGCGGGCCCTTCAAACACCAAATCCATCATTTCCATCTCCACTCCATCGTACCGCACCAATCCTTGTTGGGTGCCGATCCAGAGCGTGCCCGCCTCGTCTTGCACCATGGACCAGACGGCGTCGTCTACCAAGCCGTCACTGGCGGCGTAATGGTCGCAGCGAATAATGCGCTCCGCTCCCCCGCCCTGGGCCCCCAGGAAGCCGGATAGGCAAAAAAATAGAAAGAACATCCAACGAACAGTCAACATGGAATTTAGGAATCCAAGGCAAAATAAGACGATTGTAAGGGATAAACAATTAAGATAAAAAATAAATTCGGCCGCTAGTACACTGTGCAATAGGTAAATGATCATTTTCGGGAGTTATCGATTGGAAGGATGGCTTGGAGCTCCGTAGGAG
>CAYWHT010000432.1:0-4270 GCA_964458135.1 uncultured Saprospiraceae bacterium
CGTCGTAGGCGCTGCCGTCCGGCTTGAGAAAATACTGGCGGGCGCCGTCGAATTCCAGGAGTATATCTTCCACGGCCGCATAGCGTTCCGCTGCACGCGGAAGCACCTTAAAGCCCTCTTCCGCGTAGCGGATGGCGGGCGCCATGACGGTTTCCCGGGGCAGGCTGCCGTAATCGTTGAGCAATTTGGTGAGTCCGGCCACCACCCCGGGGATGCCGATGACGTGGTAGCCGTGACGCTCGTCCTTGGTCACTTTGGAAGTGTCATAAGCCAGTGGGGCCTGCGTCGTAGCATCCACGCCCCGGATGGCGCCGTCGGGCAGTCGCACAATCGCCTGCAGACGACCACCCAGGCCGCTCATGCCCGGCTCTACGACGGAGAGTGCAAAGGCGGCGGCCACTGCCGCATCCACGGCGTTACCGCCCTTGTCCAGCATCTGCTGCCCGGCCAGGGTGGCGAGAGGATGGGCGGCGGAGACCACCCCGCCTCTTCCAGTCGCCACTTGGGCGGTCGGCGGCTCCACCGGCGCTTCCGCTTTCCGGCAGCCGAAGGTGATGAATAATAAGCTCAGGAGGAATAGTGGGTAGCGCATAGGTTTTAGGTTTTGTTTTCTTGAAAAGATAGGAAATTTGTAATTGGTGGCGCCGCCAAGCTTGCGTTTGCTTTTTTTGCATTGGACCGAATGTGCATCCCCCTTCAGAGAGCATACCTGCGATTCAATAAACAAACCTACACCCACAAAGCCCTTACCAACTACTAACTACCAACTACCCCTTATTAGCCAGCTGCCCACAAGCGGCATCAATATCCCGGCCGCGGCTTCTGCGCACCGTCACCATTACATTGCGCCGGCGCAGGTATTCGGCGAAGTCGTCGATGCGGTGCTCGGTAGCCCTGCGGAAGGGGGCGCCGTCAATAGGGTTGTATTCGATGATGTTAATCCGGACGGGAAAGCGGCGGCAGAGCCTGGCCAGGTTGGCGGCGTCTTCGAGGCGGTCGTTAAAGTCCTGAAAGGCGATGTATTCGTAGCTGATGCGGTTGCGCGTTTGGTGGTGGAAGTACTCCAGCGCCTCCATCAGAGCAGAGAGGTTATTTTGTTCGTTGATCGGCATGATCTCGTTGCGCTTGGCGTCATCGGCGGCGTGAAGGGAGAGGGCCAAATTGAATTTGACCCGGTCGTCGGCCAGGCGGCGGATCATCTTGGCGATGCCGGCGGTGCTGACGGTAATGCGCTTGGGCGACATGTTGAGGCCTTCCTCCGATGTAAGGTAGTGGATGCTGTCGAGCACGTTACGGTAGGCCAGCAGGGGTTCGCCCATGCCCATGTACACTACGTTGGTGAGCGGATGGCCGAAGGTAGCCTCGCACTGTTGATTGACCCGCGCGACCTGGTCGTAAATTTCCCCGGCTTCCAGGTTGCGGATGCGCCGCATGCGGCCCGTCGCGCAAAACGTACAACTCAAACTACACCCGATTTGGGAGGAGACGCAAACGGTATAGCGCTCATCGGCCGGAACCGGAATGAGTACCGATTCGATCAGGTGGCCGTCGTGCAAGCGGAAGCGCGATTTGATGGTTCCGTCGGAACTGTGCTGTTCTTTATCGGTTTGGATTGCGTTGATGACAAACTGTTCCGCCAATTTCGCCCGCAGCGCTTTGGAGAGATTGGTCATCTCCGCAAAGGAGCCGGCGCCCTTCTTCCACAGCCATTCGTGAATTTGCTTGGCCCGGAATTGGGGTTCCCCCATCCCCAGCATCCATTCCCGCAGCTCGGCTTTGGTCATTTGACGGATATCTTTTTTAAGTGTGGTCGGCATGCTTGCTTGTTAATTTTTACGATCGCATTGGTAGGTAACTACCCACTACTGCCTCGGGGAACTAAATACCGGACTATTTTCGCGGCTTCTTTTGGCGATAGACTGCGTTGCTCATCTATGGGCTATCTTTGATTCAAGATTAGGGCCCCTGCACCCCACTCTTGAATATGCGCCTGGTCTATCGCCAAAATAAGCTCCTGAAAACGATCATTTACTTAGTTTACGAGGCGCTACCGTTTAAGTACATCAACTCACCGGTCGGCATTTTAGTTGCAACCACTCTACTTCTTCCGGTGCAGCCAATGGGCTGAGCTCTTCAAATACCCGCTCGTGGTAGGCATTGAGCCAATCCTTCTCCCTTTGGGTGAGCAGGCCGGGCTCGACGAGGTTGAGGTCGATGGGAAAGAGGGAAAGAGTTTCCAGGCGGTAAAAGGAGCCGTGATCCGTCTTCGGGCCTTCCGTTACCAGCACCAGGTTTTCGATGCGGATGCCGTAGCCGCCCACCTGGTAATACCCGGGCTCGTTGGACAGCAGCATGCCAGGCTCTAGTTTCACTTTGGCGGCGCGGGGTGAAAAGCTCTGGGGGCCCTCGTGCACGTTGAGAAAAAAGCCGACGCCGTGGCCGGTGCCGTGCCCGTAGTTGAGCCCTTCCCGCCAGAGATGCACCCGGGCCAGGGTATCGAGCTGGGCGCCGGTGGTTCCGGCGGGAAACTGAGCCGTAGCCAGGCCGATGTGGCCTTTGAGCACGAGGGTGTAATGGTGTTTTTGAGCTTCCGTGGGCGCGCCCAGGGCGATGGTGCGCGTGATGTCGGTGGTGCCGTTGCGGTATTGCCCGCCGGAATCGAGGAGGAGGATGCCTTCCGATTGGAGTTGGGCGCTTTTTTTAGTATCCGGCCGGTAGTGCACGATGGCCCCGTTGGCCCCGTACCCCACGATGGCCCCGAAACTCTCCCCGTAATAATCGCCCTGGGAGCGCCGGAATTGATCCAGCTGGCGCGACAAGTCGTATTCCGTCACCGGGCGGCTGTCCAGGATGGCTTCGAGCCACTTGAATAGTTTGAGGAGGGCCATGCCGTCCTTGCGCATGGCCTGCCGCAGGTTTTTGATCTCCGTTTCGTTTTTGACGGCTTTAAGTTTGCGGGGCGCCGAACTGCCGCGAAGGCGCAGTTCTTCGGCAATCAGGTGGTAAAGGCGGGCGTTGGTGGTGCGGGGGTCTAAAAGTACGGTATCCTCCTCCAAATCGAGCAGGAATTTGCTGATTGAGTCGTAGGGCTGGAGCTTCACCCGGTCTTTTTGCAGCTTTTCTTTTAAGGCGCTGGGTACTTTGACGGCCTCGATAAAGAGGAAAGCGTCGCGTTTGCCGATGAGGAGATAGCTGATGGCTACGGGGTTGTAATCCACGTCCTGCCCACGCAGGTTGAGCGTCCAGGCAATATCATCGAGGGCCGTAACCAGATGGTAATCCGCCTCCCGCTCTTTCATTTCCTGGCGGATAAGGCGCAATTTTTCCTTGCGGGACTTTCCGGCATAGTCCAGGGCTAATTCGAAGACTTCGTTCTCGGGTAAGGGAGGGCGGTTTTCGGTCCAAATCCGGTCGAGCAGGTCCAAATCCGTGCGCAACTCTATGCCGCTTTCGCAGAAAAACTTTTCCATCTGCTCTACCTGGGCTACCGAAAATAGCGCCCCGTTGAGGCCTACCGCCGCACTCGCGCCGAGCTGCTCTTTCAACCATTTCAGGAATTCGGAAGCCCCACCGACCTGTCTTTTATGCAATTGTATCTCACATCCCCGCAACTGCGTCTCCGCCTGCAGGTAATAGCGGGAATCCGTCCACAAGCCCGCGTGCTCCGGCGTGACAATTACGAGGCCGGCCGAACCGGTAAAGCCCGATATCCACTCGCGCCCCTTCCAGTGATCGGCCGTGTATTCGCTTTGGTGCGGATCGCTGCTGGGAATCAAATAGGCCTGTACTTTTTCGGCCTCCATGGCTTCGCGGAGCAGGGCTATTTTTTGGTTGATCTTCATTGTTCCGAAGGATTAAATGCTTGGTGGAGAGATAGCGCTATGACCTGCGTTTTTCCACCCTCCACCATTTACTATTTCACGGCTCGTTGTCTCCATTCGCAACAAACTCCAAGCCCAAACGTATATAAAAAATCAGGCATATTAAATTGTTTGTTGTCGTGCTAAATTAAGGGTATAATTTCGCCTACGCGCAAAACTATGCGAAATTTTTGGCCGGAATTTTCCAACTCGTTAAGCGATGAGCCATCAATAACTGTCGGTTTTCTAGGAGCGCTTTTTCCTTTATCCGGCGTTAAAGAACCGCCGCCCTTAGCGCTGCTAAGGGCGGGAACTGGCTAAAGAAAAAATCGCTAGCCTATCTAAACACGACACTTATTATAGTCTGACAACTCAGGATTTGTGAAAATATGACGCCGCTATTTTTTCGG